>DATJTM010000175.1:0-3024 GCA_035503395.1 Luteitalea sp. | reverse complement strand
ACGTTCAACGACATGCGCCTCGTCGAGAGCAACGTCGCCGGGATCTCGGCGATCTCGCCGCGCAAGCGGTTCGCGCCGACGGCGCTGCTGCCGCGTCCCGGTCGCGACATGCCGATCGTGTTCGGCGTCGCGCCCAGCTATCAGCAGATCGCCGGACTGGCGGTGGACGAAGGGCGCTTCTTCGACGAAGAGGAAGCGCGCCGCGCCGCCGCCGTGGCAGTGCTTGGCGACGGCATCGCCGAGACACTCTTCCCTGGCGTGTCGGCGGTCGGCCAGCATGTGAAGGTCAACGAACAGTGGCTGCGGGTGATCGGCGTGACGCGACCGCAGATGACCGCACCGCGCGGCACCAATGGGCTGCCGGCGGACGACCGCAACAACCTGATCTACACGCCGGTGTGGACCGCCATCCTCCGGCTCGAGGACACGACCAGCGGCTTCAAGGACGAAATCGACGGCCTCTTCGTGCAGATGGCGTCTGCCGACGAATCTCCCACCGCGTCGCAGGCGATGCGCGGCCTGCTCGACGAAACGCATCGTCGGGCCGGTGACTACACGCTCGTCGTGCCGGCCGAACTGCTCGCCGAGCAGCGACGGACGCAGCAGATCTTCCAGATGGTCATGGTGGCGATCGCGTCGATCTCGCTGCTGGTCGGCGGCATCGGCATCATGAACATCATGCTGGCCAGCGTGCTCGAGCGGACGCGCGAGATCGGCGTGCGCCGGGCCGTTGGCGCGACCCAGGGCGAGGTCGTGCGTCAGTTCCTGATCGAGGCGACGATCATCTCCGGTCTCGGCGGCATGCTCGGTGTGGTCGTCGGCATCGCCATCTCGCGCATCGTCGCCTACCTCGCCGAGTGGACGACGGTGATCACGCCGTTTTCGGTCGTCCTCGCCTTCACCGTGTCGGTGACCGTCGGCCTGCTGTTCGGCGTCTACCCGGCCCGCAAAGCGGCGCGACTCGATCCAGTCAAGGCGCTGGGCTACGAGTAACAGAGGGCCGGGTTGGGACAACCGGCCCTACCTGCCGCAAGATCTCGCCGACGCGTGGCGCCTTCTGGGCCGCACCTTCCCGCCCGCACCATCTGCCGTACCGGGTTCCCGGTTCCCGGAACCCGGTTCTGTTGAGTGACGTCTCCATCCGACGTGCATGCCGCCGTTGCCACGGGGCTCGATGCCCTGCGCGCCAATCCACTCAGGACGCTGCTGTCGACGGTCGGCGTCGTGATGGGCGCCGCCTCCCTGGCCGCTGTCCTTTCGCTGGGCGATGGGGCGGAGTCGTTCGCGCGTGAGCGCATCGCGGTCGAGGGCCTGCAGCGGATCAGCCTCGAGGCCACGACGTCCGATCTGATCGACGGTCATCGCGTCCCGCGAGTTGCGTACCCCATCTTCACCACCGATGATGCCGGGCAGGTCGCACGGGCAATCCCCACGGCCGATGTGCGACTCGAGCTGACCGGCACGGCCCTGACCGGCTGTCCCCGAGCGAACGTGGCTACCGCGTCGCCGTCGTCGTGTGCCCCGTCGCCGGGGACACCCGCGTCGCCGCGGGCGGTGCGCCTGCAGGGCCTCTGGCTCGCTGGCGCCGTCACACCGCCGCCGCTCGTCGCGGGCCGGTGGTTCACACGAGAGGAACTGCGCAACGCCGCCCCGGTCCTCGTGGTCTCCGAGAAGACGGCGGTCGCGCTCGGCGCGCCAGCCGGCGATGGCCCCGGTCACACGGTGACGGTCGGCGGGGTGACGTGGCGCCTCATCGGACTCACGCAAGACGTGCCGGGCGACCGAAGCCTGTCGGCAGTGGCCCCAATCGGCGCGGTGAACGCGGCGCTCGTGCCGGTGCCGCAACCACGAGCGCCGTCCGTCCATGTGACGGTGCCGGCGGTCGAGCAGGCGCCCGAGGCACGTCGTCGGCTGCAGGCATTGATCGATGGACGAGCGGATTGGCGCAGTCAGGTGCGCATCGTCGCGCACGGCCCGGAGCGCCTCGCGCAGGTGACGCAAGGCATCCTCGTGATGAAGCTGCTGCTTGGCGCGTTCACCTCCATCTCGTTGCTGGTCGGCGGGATCGGGATCATGAACGTGCTGCTCGCATCGGTCGCGGAGCGAACCCGCGAGATCGGAATTCGGAAGGCGGTCGGTGCACGCCGCCGGGACATCCTGGCGCAGTTCCTCACGGAGTCGGTGGCCATCTCGGCAACCGGCAGCCTGATCGGCGTCCTCGTCGGACTGGCCGCGGCCTATCTGGTCACCGCCGTCATCCGCGCGCGTACCGACGCCCTGCTCTACGCTGACGTGAGCGTCAGCACGCTCGTCGTCAGCGCGCTTGCCGCGTTGATCGTGGGGCTCGTCTTCGGCACGTACCCGGCCCTGCGCGCATCGCGCCTCTCCCCCATCGACGCGATCATCCGCGATTGAGCGTCGCGCGGCGTCGTTCGATCAGGCGGCGCTCGGGCTCCGAGCAGCCGCACGCGAGGGCTCGCTCGAAGGCTCGTGCGGCATCCTCGTCGCGCCCAATCTGCATGAGCAGTGTGCCGCGTACCGCGTGTGCGAGGTAGTAACTGTCCAGCCGCGACAGCAGCCGGTCGTCGTCGAGCGCCGCGAGTCCCGCCTCGGCACCCTGCCACTGTGCGAGCGCCACGGCACGATTCAGTCGCACGACGGGCGACGGTGCCAGCTGCTGCAACTGGTCGTACAGCATGACGATGCGCGGCCAGTTGGTGTGCGCCATGTCGGGCGCGGCCGCATGCGTCGCGGCAATCGCCGCCTGCACGTGATACGGCGTCAACTCCGCGCCGGCGGCGCTTCGTTCGAACCACGACACGCCCTCGGCAATGCGCTGGCGATCCCACTGCTGCCGGTCCTGGGCGTCCAGCACCAGCACGTCGCCTTCCGGTGACGTGCGCGCCGCGAGTCGGGCGCTGTGCAGCAACATCACGGCGAGCAGCGCCGAGGTCTCCGGCGAGGCGGTCTCCGGCGCCAGGGCGAGGAGCCGGGTCAAACGCAAGGCCTCTTCGCACACGTCCG
>DATJTM010000174.1:0-2723 GCA_035503395.1 Luteitalea sp. | reverse complement strand
CAGAGTGCCGTTGGTCAGCGATCCGACCACGTAGAAGGAAAAGATGTAGTTGGCCGACAGATTGAGGCCGACCGGCCCGAACGCTGCCGCGGAGGCGCCGGCGGCCGTGATCGCGAACTGTTGCGCGTCGCCGGCGACGGGCGTGACCGTCTGCTCCCCGGGCGTGAGGCCGGTCGTCAACGCGGTCGTCTGCAGCGGACTGCCGAACGCGCGCGTCAGATAGACGTCGACCTGCGGAGCGTTGGCCGTGTGATGGATGGCTGCGCGCGCACGGCCAGCCGGCATCGCCGAGACGTTGTTGACGAACTTGCTGGCAGTAGGACGGCCGTCCGGACCCACGTGTGCGATGACCGTCGCGTTCTCGCCGGAGAAGAACGGCACCGCCGCCGGCCCGATGGCGGCCGCCGACGCACACGTGCCGGTGGCGGGGTAGTGCACGGCAATCCTCCGGGTGCCCGGCGGCAGCGACAGGGGACCGATGATGCTGCGGTACGCCACTCGCGTCAGCGCGCAGCTTCCATCGACAGAGATGTCTACCGGGAGTTCGGCCGGCTGCTGCAGGTCGCCGCCAGGCAAACCGTGCACGATGACCACGCTGGCAGGCGGCGCCGGTTGGGCGAAGGCGGAGGTCGCCGAAAGGGCGGCAGTGGCGATGGTGGCGAGCAGGATTGTGCGCATGGATGTCCTCCTGAACCGAGTTCACGAACCCTAAGAAGGTGATGCTCTCGCCTAGGACGCGCGACGATCGCGAGAGGTCACAGGGAGGAGCGGCGCGGGTGAAGGGCGCCTGATCGCTTCTTCCGGTGCGCCCCGACTACTCAGCGGATCTCCGCCTTCGTGACACCGGTCCGCAGATGCACGGTGTGATGGCGACGGTGCGGGCTCGCTCCGCCGAAACTCGACTGGCGTCGCTTGACAGTCGGTAGTTCGATCGCTACGTTCTCTCCGCACATCACATTGGCGAGTACGCACGGCTCGGCGGTCGAATGACCTCGGCGGCCCGCGCTGTGCCCGCGTGACGATACGGAGGCTCTCGATGTCAGCACGACGTCTGGCTGCGGCCCTGTGCGCACTCCTCGTGATTTCGACGACGGCGAACGCGCAAGTCGTCGCCGGCAGCATCAGTGGCACCACCATCGACGCCCAGGGCGGCGTCGTGCCCGGCGTGAACATCGTCATCGTCAACGAGTCGACGCGCGAAGAGCGCTCGACCGTGACCAACGAGCGCGGCGAGTTCCAGGTGACCAACCTGATGCCAGGCCGGTTCACCGTCCGAGCGACGCTCGAGAGCTTCCGCACCCACGAGCGCCAGAACGTCGTGCTGAGCGCCGGCGAGCGCCTGAGTGTCGGCAACGTGACGATGGACGTCGGCGCCGTCGGCGAGACCGTGGTGGTCGAGGCGCGAGGCGCGCACGTCAACGTCGCCGAAACCCAGCACGCCGGCGTCATCACCGCCAATCAGATCGAACAGGTGCAGGTGCTCGGCCGCGACGTCACGTCGATCATGCGCCTGCTGCCGGGCGTGCGGTACGAGCAGACCGTCGACTCGCTCGGCATGAGTTTCGGCACCGACGTGCCCAACGTCGGCGGTGCCCGCCGCGACTGGAGCAACGTCGTCGTCGACGGCCTGGTCGCCAACGAGGCAGGCAACAGCGGCCTCATGTCGCAACAGATCAACCTCGACGCGATCGCCGAGGTGCGCGTGCTGCTGAACACCTACCGCGCCGAGTACGGGCGTGCCGGTGGCGGGCAGGTGCAGATCGTGAGCAAGGCGGGCGGCGCCAACTATCGCGGCAATCTCTACTACTACGGCCGCCACGAATCGCTCAACGCCAACGACTTCTTCCGCCACCGTCAAGGCGTGGCCAAGCCCCCCTACCGATTCAACACCTACGGCGCCAACCTCGGTGGTCCGGTGCCCAAGGTGAAGAACCTGTTCTTCTTCTACTCGCTGGAAGCGCCGCTGGTGAAGCGTCCCGGTCCACTGCGCAACTGGATGATGCCGACCGACGCCGAGATGCGAGGCGATTTCTCGCAGACGCTGGACAGCCAGGGACGGTTGATCAACATCCGCGACCCGCAGCGTGAAGGCGCCTGCAACGCGGTCACCGGCGGCCCGGGGTGCTTCCCCGGCAACATCATCCCGGCCAACCGCATCAACCAGAACGGCTTCAACCTGCTGAACATGCTGCCGCGGGCGACCAACTTCGACCGCAACTTCACCCAGGGCAACTTCAATCACTCGACGCAGTCCAACGCCGACAACCCGAAGATGAACAACATCGTCCGGGTCGACTGGCGCCCGACGGCCAACGACAGCTTCTATTTCACGTTCAAGGATTGGTACTCGGACCAGCGCGGGAGCGAGATCACGGCCGGACCGTCGCAGTGGGGCTTCTTCAACACCCACTACCTGAACACCGACCGCGGCGGCAGCGTGAACTACACCAGGATCCTTCGCCCGAATCTGATCATGGACACCGACTTCGGCATCCGCACCCAGACCGAGCAGTTCTATCCGCTCACCGATGGCGACTGGGATCGCATCAACCGGGGCAACGTCGGCTTCAACGTCGGCCAGTTCAACCCGCAGCTCAATCCGCGCAACGTGATTCCCAAGGTGCAGTTCGGGCTGACCAACTCGCCGAACTTCAACTACGACAACCGACTGGTCGACCAGGGGCAGGGATGGATCACGTCGATCCGCAGCAACCTGAGCTGGA
>DATJTM010000173.1:0-6639 GCA_035503395.1 Luteitalea sp. | reverse complement strand
TTGTCCGACGGTCAGTGATGTTGGTCGGCCGGACGAAGTCCGGCCGCTACACCTGAACCGTAAGTGATCTTCGCGCCGGCGGCCTGGTGCAGCCCGAAGGCCGAAGGCCGACTGACGAAGGCCGTCTTCCTACGGTTCGTCCGCCGAGGGGTCGACGGCGGCAACGTTCACCTCGACCGGCTCGACGTGCATCGGCAGCGGCGGGGCGGGCGGCAGCTTGAGCGACAGGGCCGCGGCGACGACGGGCAGCAGGGCGAGTCCGGTCAGCGTGACGGGGAGGCCGATCGCGTCGGCGAGCATGCCGGTGATGGGCACGAGCATGCCGCCGCTGCCCCAGGCCACGCCCATCATCAGCGACGACACCGTCGCGGCGCTGTGTGGCGCGAGCGCCTGGCCGAAGCTGACGTTGACCGGGAGCGTCGACTGCAGGAACAGGCCGCCGCCGGCCAGCAGCAGCGCGAACGTCCAGCCGGTGGTCTGCGGGGCCGCCAGCAGGAACGGCGTCGAGAGCAGCAGCGACCACGTGATCACGCGGCGCGGGCCGAAGCGGTCGGCCAGCGTGCCGCCCCAGAACCCGCCGACGCCGGTCATGAACAGGTACAGCGCCATCGCGGCGCCCGCTTCGCCAACGCTCATCCCCTGGCGCGTCAGAAGCACCGGCACGAACGTGGCGAAGGAGAGCGACACCGTCGTGCGCAGCACCACGAGGATGTAGAGCAGGAACAGGTTGCGAGCCTGTGGCCGCAACGCCCGGAAGCCGCCGCCGTGGGCGCGTGGCGCCGGCAGGGGCAGCGCCGGGACAGCGCGTGCGAACAGCAGCGAGCAGGCCACGCCCGGCAACAGGAACCAGAGCGTCGACTCGAGCCCGTACCGTCCCGCCGCATTGGCGACGACCAGCGGCGAGAGCGCGAAGCCGATCGTGCCGCTGGTCACGAAGATGCTCATCGCCGTGCCCGGGCGGTGACGCCCGGCCGTGTGCGCGATCATCGCGCCCGGCGGATGGAACGCCGCGATCCCCAGCCCGCCGACCACGAGCACCAACGCCAGCACGGCCTGATGGTGGACCAGCCCCATCAGGCTGAGAACGATCGCACTCACCAGCGGCCCGGCGATCAGCAGCGCTCGCGCGTGCCCGCGATCGGCCAGCCGGCCGAAGCCGAGCTGCGACAGCGACCCGGCCGCCTGGAACACCATCATCAACGTCCCAGCCGCCTGCAGGCTCATGCCGAGCCGCGGCATCAACAACGGCAGCAGCGGCGCATACATGTTCGAGTACGCGTCGACCATGAAGTGCGCCGACGACACCAGGCCAAGTGGCCGGCCATCGAGCCGTGGGGAAGTCGTGTCCTCAGCCACGCGGTCCTTCCGCTGCGCGTCGCGGCCGCAGCCGCCTCACGATCTGTCCGAACGCCTCGTCGAACTCCTCGATGCGCAGCACCTTCGCCAGCAGGGCCAGCACCACCAGGGCCACGCCGATGCTCAGCCCGACCTGCAGCACACGAAAGATGAACGCGTCGCCCGCGAGGAGGCTCGTCGCCAGCCACGCGTGCAGGCTCCACGCCGCTGCGCCCATCACCGCGCTTGCCACCAGGACCCTGAGTGCTGTCGACGAGATCCGAGTGCCATCGAGCGCGCCGATTCGGCGTCGGAGCAGGACGGACAGGAGTCCTGCGTTCAGCAACGAGGCGAGCGCAGTACCGCCAGCCAACCCCGCGAAGCCGAACCGCCTGACCAGCGCCACGTTCAGCACCGCGTTGGTCAGCACCGACGTGACGCTGACGAGCACAGGCGTGCGGGCGTCGCGCAGCGCGTAGAACGTCGGCGAGAGGACCTTGACCGCCGAATAGCCGATCAGACCAGGCGCATAGGCGCACAGCGCCATCGCCACGGCTTCCGTGTCGGCCGGCAGGAAGCGCCCGCGTTCATAGATCAATCGCACGATGGGCGACGCCAGCGCGACGAGGCCGATGGTGGCCGGGATGGTCAGCGACAGCATCAGCCGCAGCGCGTGTGAGAGCGTGCCGCGGATTGCGGCGATGTCGTCCTTGGCCGCCAGGGCGGAGATCGTCGGTAGAGAGGCGCTGGCGATGGCGACCCCGAAGATGCCGATCGGCAGGTACATGATGCGGAAGGCGTAATCGAGCCAGGAGACGGCCCCAGCCTGCTGCCCGGTCGCCAGCACCGTGTTCACGTACACGTTGAACTGCACGGCTGCCACCCCCAGCGTGCCGGGCCCCATCAACAGGAGGATCTCGCGCAGCTCGGGGTCTCCCGGCGCCAGTTCCGGTCGATATCGAAACCCGGCCGCGCGCAGTTGCGGCCACTGCAGCAGGATCTGGCCGAGGCCGCCGACCAGCACCGCGATCGCCAGGGCCACCACCGGCTCGGCGCCGAATGCCGGCATCAGCGGCACCAGCAGCAGGATGCAGGCGATCGACGCGACGTTGAACATGGTCGGCGCGAGTGCCGGGATGAAGAATCGGCCGAGCGCATTGAGCATCCCCGCAGCGGCCACCGCGACTGCCACCAGCGGCAGGAACGGGAACATGATGCGGCTCAGCCTGACGGTCAGCTCGAACTTGCCGGGGACGGCCGCGTACTCTGCTGCGAACAGGCGCGTCAGCGGCTCGGCGAGCGCGACGCCCGCGACCGCAATCAGGGTCGTGAGGAGGACCAGCGCCGTGATCACTCGTCGCCCCAGCCGCCAGGCCGCCTCCCGGTCCCTGGTCGCGAGCGTGCGACTGAAGGTCGGAACGAAGGCGGCCGTCATGGCGCCCTCGGCAAACAGGTCGCGCACGAGGTTGGGCAGACGGAACGCCACCCTGAACGCGTCCATCTGATGACTCGCCCCGAAGGCATGTGCGAGAACTTGTTCCCGCACCAACCCCAGGATCCGGCTCGCCATCGTCGCGCTGCCGGCCAGGCCGGCGGCACGCATCAGGGAGGAGCCGCGCGGCGAGGTCATCGGCACATCATCGCATGTGGCCCTGAACCGGCCGGAGACAATGGGCCGATTGACGGGCACGCATGCCACGTCCTACAAGTGCTGCGTGCGCCTCGTGTTGGCCGTCCTGCCGCTGTTCCTGCCGAACCCGTCGTCCACCGTCGGCGCCCGGCTCACCCCGCCGATGGCGTTGGCCCAGCAGGCATCCTCCGCACGGGGGGGGGTCACAGCGCTACGGGCGCAGGGCGAGGCGGCGATGGAAGCCTCGCGGTTCGGCGACGCCGAGGCCACCTACGAGAAGCTGGTGGCGCTGACGCCGAACGATGCGCTGGCCCACATGCAGCTGGGCATGGCGCGCGCGATGGGAGGCCGGACGGCAGAAGCCATCGCACCGCTGCGAGCCGCACTCCGGCTGCGTCCGGACCTGATGCCGGCGAAGTTGTTCCTCGGCATCTCGTACATGGAAGTCGGGCGACCGCGTGAAGCGGTTGCACCGCTCCGGCAGGTCGTGCAGGCCGATCCGTCCAACGTGAATGCACGCCAGGCGCTCGCCGAGGCACTGCTCTCGCTCGAGGAGTTCGACGAGGCGAGCCGGCAGCTCGCCACGCTGGCGAAGTCGCAGCCGGACTCACCGCAGCTCTGGGCCGCGCTCGGTCGCAGCTACGAGGGCATGGCCCGCGCGGCGTTCGCGAGCCTGCAGAAGATCGACCCCGACTCGCCGTACATCTGGCTGCTCGCGGCCGACGTGCTGACGATCGAGGAGAAATTTCCGCAGGCGTTCTCGCTGATCAAGAAGGCGCAGACGGCGTTGCCGACGCTGCCCGGCGTGCACCACACGTTGGCGCGCGTGTACGTGGCCAGCGGTCACGCCGACTGGGCGGCCGTCGAGCAGCAGAAGGCCGACGCCGAGAAGCCCGCGTGTACGCAGGTGCCCGTCGCGTGTCTGTACCTGTCCGGCAAGCTCGAAGACACCGTGTCGCGCACGTCGACGGCCACCCAGGCCGCCGGCCTCTACTGGCGCGCCCGCGCCGCCAACGATCTGGCGGGCCGTGCGTTCGAGACGCTCGAGAAGCTGCCGCCGTCGGTCGAGCGGTTCGTGATGCGGGCCGGCATCGCGCGTGATCAGGGCAACGCGCTGGAGGCCGTCACGCAGCTGCGTGAAGCCCTGAAGCTCGCGCCCGGTGATCCAGGCCTGGAGCGCGAACTGGCTGGCGCGCTGCATGCGGCGCGCGATTTCGAGGCGGCGCTGCCGCTGCTCGAGAAGCTGCAGCAGATGGCGCCCGACGCGCCGGATCTGCTCGTGGCGCTGGGCGACACGCTGTTCCAGTCGCAGCAAGTGGATCGCGCCATTCCGCTGCTCACGCGTGCGGTGACGCTCGACCCGTCGCGGCTCGACGCGCACGCCACGCTCGGCCGCGCCCTCATGCAGGCCGGCGACGCGGCGCGCGCCGTCCCCCATCTCGAGAAGGCCCTGGCGATCGACCAGGATGGCAGCCTGCACTACCAGCTGGCCCAGGCGATGCAGCGCACTGGACAGCCCGCCCGCGCCAAGCTGCTGCTGGCCGAGTACCAGAAGCGATCGCAGGCGGCCGCACCTGCCGCGGCGACGACGCCGGCCGATGCAGCGACGATCACGCCGCCGGTTCCGTGACCTCGACGACCCGATCGATCCCCGGCACCGTCACTCTCTGACGTACCCCCGACGGCCAGATGATCTCCACCACCGGCGTCGTCGTGGCGTTACCAAGCCCGACGTGGACGGTACCTCTCAGCGACGAGGCGTAACCCACCGCTGACGTAACCGAGGTGCGGCGGCCACCGACGATGACGATGGCGCCGAGGCCGTCGCGATTGGAGCGCGTGCCGCGCAGGCGCAGGCCGAGCCAGTGACCGGCCGGACCGGCGTTCTTCCAGATTTCGATGGGGCCGCCGAGGCTGGTGGTGACCAGGTCCAACCGTCCGTCGGCGTCGAGATCGGCCGCGACCAGGCCGCGATGTGCCGCGGTCGCACTTGCCAGCCCCGCCTGCGTCGTCACGTCATCGAACGTCCCGCCGCGGTTGAGGAGCACGCTGTTCGGCTCGACGTACGACGAGGCCTCGAACTGGTCGATGCGGTCGTTGACGTGCGAGTTGGCCGTCGCGACGTCGGGGCGACCATCGTTGTCGAGATCGGCGACCGCCACGCCCCAGCCACTGCGCTGGCCGGTCGGCCCTGCGAGCCGGGACGGGTGCGTGCCGTCGTGGAACATGAGGCCGCCGTCGTTCACGTACAGCGGAAACGTCTCGCCCTTGAGCGCGGTGACGAGCAGGTCGGGCCGGCCATCGGCGTTCACGTCACCACTCGCGACGCCCATGCTCGAGACCGCCTTGCCGAATCCCGGCAGCGCGACTCCGGCCAGCAGCGCGGTTTCCTCGAAGCGCTTGCCGTCGACGTTGCGGAACAGGAAATTGGGCACCCCGTCGTTGGTGACGAATACATCGTCGCGCCCATCGGCGTCCACGTCGACGATCGCGGCACTCATGCCCTTGCCGACGTGCGCCGCGATGCCGCTCGCCTTCGAGATGTCCTCGAACGTGCCGTCGCCGCGGTTGCGAAACAGCTGGTTGGGCAGGCCTGTGTAGAACTTCGGGTGGCAGTAGACGCGGAGGTCGCGCAGGCGGTCGCCGCAGAAGCGATCGGCGCCGTCGGTCCAGTCCAGGTAGTTCACGACGAACAGGTCGAGATGTCCGTCGCGATCGATGTCGGTCCACGCGGCCGCCACCGCCCAGCGCGACGCGGTGATGCCGGCCTTGGCGGTCACGTCCTCGAAGCGACCCTGGCCCGTGTTGCGGTACAGGGTCGCCTGCGCCACGCCGGGCACGAAGAGGTCGGGATGGCCGTCGTTGTCGAAGTCGGCCACGGCCGCACCCATGGCGTAGCCACGACCCTGCAGGCCGGCGCTCTCGGTCACGTCCTCGAAGCGGAAGTCGCCGACGTTGCGATAGAGCCGGTTGTGGAACGTGGCGTCGGCCTTGGCGGTGGCCGGCGTGGCATTGCCGTTGGGAAAGAAGAGGTCGAGCCGCCCGTCACCGTCGTAGTCGAACACCGCGAAGCCGCCGGGCATCGTCTCGATGAGCCGCTTGGCGGGGGTCGGCGCGTTGGCGAGCACGAAGGCGACGCCACTGGCGGGCTGCACGTTCTCGAAACGCGGCACCGGCGCCTGGGCTGTGAGGGGGGCGAGGGCGAACGCGACCAGCGCTGCCACGGCCGCGGAGGAACGCGGAGACAAAAAGACGGCCTCGTTGAGGGACGAGGCCGTCAAAGGAGGATGGATGAGAGGCTTGGTTCAGAAGCCCTCGCCTCGTAATGACGAAGCCCCGTGGAAAAAGTTTACCGGGCGTTCACGCGGCTCCAAGCCGGGCTTTTACGCGCTCGTTGACCGCTTTGCCATCGACGACCTGCCCGGCCAGCTTTGGCATCAGCGCCTTCATCACCTTGCCCATGTCCTTGGCGCTGGTGGCGCCGCTTTCTGCCACCGCTTCATCAATCAAAGCCGCCAAGGCTTTTTCGTCGAGCCCTGCCGGGAGGTAGCGTCCGAGCAACGCCGCCTCAGCCAGTTCCTTCGCAGCCAGCTCCTCACGACCGGCGGCGGTGAACTGGGTGGCGCTTTCCTTGCGCTGCTTCACCAGGGTCGTGACCACCTGCAGCGCTTCGA
>DATJTM010000172.1:0-23517 GCA_035503395.1 Luteitalea sp. | reverse complement strand
GACGAAATCGACCGGACCGAGCTCGGCCAGCACGGCCCCTGGGACGGCACCGCAACCCACTGAGTCAGACGATGGCGTGCATGCATTGCACGCCATCATCTTGTTGTCAGACGGAACAGCCGGGCTCCGCTCGTGTGAGCGTTGCCCGGCTGTCGTCGTTATCGGGGAGTGCGAGAGTCGCGCTCAGGACAATCCCGCGGTGATCAGGCGTGGGTGGGGCGGACGTACAACCCTTGCGACGTCCGCCGCAGGAAATGCTGGCCTACGAGATGTTCGAGCAATTGCTCGCACTTTCGCGCGTCGAGGCCCCACAGGCGGCGGGCCTGTGGCACCGTCAGTGACAGGCCGGGCATTTCGAGGTAGTCGCCGACGACCCGTTGCAGCGTCCCGTCGGCGGAAGTGGTGAGGGTGGCACCTTGTGACATGTCCTTCGATAGGAGCAAGCGAGGTGCCACGGCGTCACTCGGTCATTCGCTTGATGATCTGCGCCTGCTGGCGTGCGTTGTTCGCGATGGCCTTCAGGCCCCGCTGGACGACATCGCCAGGGCTGTCACCGGCACTCAGCAGATCGGACCAGCCGAGGATCGCATTCAGCGGACCGCGCAGCTCGTGCGCCCACTTCGACATCGTCCTCGACCGGTCGTCACTGCCGACATCCGAACGCGGCGTGAGCGTATGGATCACGCCGAGGACCGACTGCGTGGTCTCGTCGGTCCAGGGCGACGGCCGATCGCTCATCGCGAGCGGCTGACCATCGCGGCCCTGGAGGCGGTAGTCATGGGCTGGCCCTGACGCCGGGTCGGCGGCGGGGCGGTCGTCGAGGGCCTGCGCGCCGCCCCGATCTTCTTCGTGGACACACCGCAGCCAGCCGTCGCCGGTGTTGTCTTCGAGCGTCGTACCGGTGAGGTCGCGCCAGGATTGGTTGACGAAGACCACGCCGCTGCCCGGCACCCAGATGCGGATCGGGGCGGCGATGTGGTCGAGCGTGCGACGGCAGGCGAGGTCGGCGACCAGTTCGCCGGGCGACCTCATGCGGTCGCCACTTCTTCCTGCGGTGCCATCAGGCCGTACTTGCGCATCTTGGCGTACAGCGTCGGACGATAGACGCCGAGGATGTCGGCCGCCGCTCGCTTGTTGCCGCGCGTGTACGCGAGCGTGCGGACGATGGCGGCGCGCTCGACGTCTTCCAGCGTGCAGAGCGGGCTGGTGTCGTCGACGGTGGCGCCGGAGCGGAACGTCTCCGGCAGGTGGCGCAGCTGCACCTCCCGACCGGTGGCCACAATCACCGCATGCTCGACCACGTGCTCCAGCTCGCGGACGTTACCGCGCCACACGTGCTTCATCAGGCGCTGCAGCACCGACGGGTGGTAGCGCACGACCTCACGTTCGTATTTCTCCGAGTAGCGTTGCAGGAACAGCTGCGCCAGCACCGGGATGTCCTCGCGGCGCTCGCGCAGCGGCGGAATGTCGAGGACCACGGTGTTGATGCGGAAATAGAGATCCTCGCGGAACTTGTTGTCGGCCATCAACGTCTCGAGCCGCGCGTTGGTGGCGCAGATCAAGCGGAAATCCGGCGTGAACATCCGCGTTTCGCCGAGACGCCGCACCTGCTTCTCCTGCAGGACGCGCAGCAGCTTGACCTGCGCATTGGCAGGCATCTCGCCGATTTCGTCGAGCAGCAACGTGCCGCGATCGGCCGACTCGATCAGGCCGCGCTTGTCAGCGAGTGCGCCCGTGAAGGCCCCGCGCTTGTGGCCGAACAGTTCGGATTCGAACAGCTCGCCGGGGATGGCGCCGCAGTTGATCTTGATGATCGGCCCGCCCGCCCGTGGGCTGCGCTCGTGGACGGCGTCGGCGACCAGCTCCTTGCCGGTACCGTTCTCGCCGCGAATGAGGACCGAGGCGTCGGTCGGGGCCACCAGCTGGATCAGGTCGAACAGGCGCCGCATCGCCGGCGAGGTCCCTACCAGCCGGCCGAGCCCGTCGCGCCGCTCGGCCGCCATCCGGAGACGCGCCGCTTCGGCGTGCAGCTGCCTGTGGGCGAGGGCCTTGTCCAGCACCGCGTCCAGGACTGCGAGCTCCACCGGCTTCTCGACGAAGTTGAAGGCGCCCTCGCGCATCGCTTCGACGGCCAGCGAGACGCTGCCATGTCCGGTCAGCATCACCACCTCGACGAGCGGGTCGGCATTCTTCAACTGTCGAAGGACCTCGAGACCGCTCTGGTCGGGCAGTTCGTGGTCGAGCAGGACGACGTCAGGCCGGTGCGTGGTGAACGACGCGAGCGCGGAGTGGCCATCGGTGGCCACCGTCACCTCGTACTGCTTGCGTTCCAGGGCCAACTTGAGCCACTCGTGCGTCTCGGGCTGGTCGTCGACGTGAAGGATACGAGCCGCCGGCATGGTGTCGCGTGCGGTCATGCTGCTGTTCTCCCCGAAGCGCGGCCTTCGCCGCCTTCCTGGCCAGGGAACCCCTGGAGTGTTCGCGTATAGAACACAGTGTAGTGTCGCTGGTCCGCAAGGCGGCATTTCTGTAGCAAATGCACGCCGCTGATCGTCGCGATTTTCGGTGCAACCACACCATTTCGCCTGCGCGAGTGTCGCGGATGCGTACCTGTACAGTGCACGCTCCGTACCAGACTCGGCCGGGATCGGCCGTCGGGCTGAACCTTGCTACTCTGGCCCCGTGGCACGGACCGGACGGAGCGTGGTGGGGACGGTGCTGGTGCTGGTCGCCATCGGCCTGTTCGCGGCGGGTTGGCGGCTGACCGAAGAGGACCGGTTCTACCTGTTCCGGGCGTCCTACGCGACCGGCGAGATCGTCGGCCACCAGCCGTTCGACCGCGAAGCCTGGAAGGTTCAGAAGCGCTATCGACTCGTGGTCGCGTTCCCGACAGCGTCGGGCGATCGCATCCGCTTCTGGAGCAAGGCGACCTACGGGCGGCCGCCGTACGCCGTGGGCGAGCGGGTCGGCGTGCGCTACGACGAGAACGACCCGCAGCGGGCCCGCGTCGACCGGCGCATCGAGGTGCTCGCGCCGGTGGTCATCTGGATGGGTGCCGTCCTGTTGCTGGGCACCCTGGGCGTCGGCATCGCGGTGCTCGGTCCGCGCCGCTGACCCGCGGGCCGGCGCCGCCCGTCACTTGTAGAAGGCTGCGGCGACCGCCCCGAACAGCAGCAGTCCGGCCAGCGCCTGGTTCCAGCGCAGCGCCTCGCCCAGGTACCACCACGCGAACACGGCGAACACCACCAGCGTGATCGCCTCCTGGATGATCTTCAGCTGGTAGCCGGTGAAGGTCCCGTAGCCGATGCGATTGGCCGGCACCTGAAACGCGTACTCGACGAACGCGATCAGCCAGCTGATGATGACGACCTTGACGATCGGGGCGTCGCGGAACTTGAGGTGACCGTACCAGGCCACGGTCATGAAGGCGTTCGAGATCAGCAGCAGGATTACGGTGAGCATCAGTGTCATTGTGGCCGAGCACGGCGCGAGGCTGCGCCGCCCGACGCTGGAGCCTGCCAGTTCACGCGCGCGACATGCCCTGCGCCAGCGTCAGCGAACCTCCAGCCGGCCGAGGCTGACCCGCACGCGGCTGTCGTACGCCGACTCCCAGTCGACATCGACGCGTAGTTGCACGACCCGGCGTGACGCCGGCGCCGCCTCCTGTGCGTGCAGGCGCACGAAGTCGTCGTGAGTCGGCACCAGCGGTGAGATCAGCATCCCGCTGCCAGCCACATCACGCAGCAGGCGGTGTTGATGCTGCGTGCCGTCGGCCGTCGTCACGAACACGTTGATCGGCGGCAGCTTGTAGGCCGTCGTCAACAGGCGCCCCCACAGCGTTCGTCCGATCGCGATCGTTCCCCACAGCGTGTCAGGCGTGTCGCCGAGGGTGATGGTCTCGCCCACGCGGCCCTCCAGCACCCGCAAGGGCACTACCTGCACGCGCCTCGGTTCGGGCCGTCGTTCGAGATGTATGAACGGCCCCTTCTTGCCGCGTACGTCGTAGCGCGCCAGCAATACCGGCACCGATGCGCCATCGTCGAGCAGCGGATACCTGAAGTCCGGTGTTTCGACGTCGAACAACACGTGCCGCACGCCCTGAGCGCTCTCGAGGGTACGGCGATTCAGGTCGGCCAATGCCGACGTATACGCACCGTAGCTCTGGAACACCGGCCGTGGGCGATACGGGAGGCCCTGCGCGAGGGCGTAGGCCTGATGGTGTCCGTAGACGTCGACGGTGCCATCGACATGGGGGAGAGGCACGCTGGATCGCAGACGCTGCAGCGCGGCGTCGCGTTGCGTCGAGAGTCTGGCGTGCGTCGTCCGCGGCTGCAGCACGTCTCCGATGGCGCGCGCCTGGAACGTGAAGTACGCGCGATAGTGCTCCGGCATGGCCAGCCGATCGAAGTAGCGGCGCAGGCCATAGGCGTACGAGCCGAACCCGAGCACCAGCGCGACAACGAGCAGGACGCGCGCGCTGCGTCGCGCGCCGGATGCGAGGCCGTCCGCCGAGACGAGGACGCCAATCATCGGCATCGCGAACATGGCCGCCGTGGCATGCGCGTCGTGACGAACGAATCCCAGCTTGAACTGCACGAACAGCAGCAATGCCACGGCGCCGAGCGGCACGAGCCGCCACGCGCGCGTCCGCCCGTCCGAGGTGGACCATGCCGAGGCGACCAGCAGCGCGAGGCCGTTGAGGGCGAACACGACCATCTCGCGAATCTGGTACGTGCCGATCGTCGTGCTCATCGTCTCGCTGTACGCCGAGGACATCGCCCAGGACGTGTGCAGCCAGATGGGCAGGTGTCGCAGTGCCTGCCCGGTCAGCAGCCAGAGCAGCAACACGGTCGCCACAAGAACCAGGGCCGTCCACGGCGGTCGCCGTCGCCGGCCGACGTCATCGATCGTCAGCAACACGGCGAGGAGCGTCGCCAACATCGCGATTGTGAACTTCACGAGCGCGGTCAGGCCGACGATCGCCGTGAGACAGATCAGGACGAGCGACACACGGCTCGAGGCCGTCGTCTCGAAATGCATTGCCGGCTGGCCGACTGCGGCCCGGCTCCCAGCAGGTAAGGCCGGCTGATGGACTGCGTCCCCGCTCCTAGCAGGTAGGGCCGGCTGTCCCAGCCCGGCCGTCAGCGGCGTGCGCAACGCGACGAACGGCCACAGCACGACCGGAAGGATCCACGGCACGTCGAACGACGCCATCGAGGGCGGCAGCAGCGCCAGCCACACCGCGAGGGGCACCCATCGCGGCCAGCCGGCTCGCGCCGCGATCTCGTGGAAGGCCCACCCGCAGACGGCGCCCATCACCAGGCGGGCCGCTACGACCCACCAGAAGAAGTCCGGCGCGAAGAACGGGACGGCGAGGTAGCCGAGCGGGCCGTACGTGAACGTGAGGTCGGGGCCGAACTGCCACCCGTGTCGTGACGCCTCCTGCAGGACGGCGCCCCACGACGCGTCGAGGTCGGCCGTGGGCATCTGGGTGTGGAGCGGGATGTACGCCAGCGCGCCGACCAGCGCGCAGGACGCGCGTGGCAGCAGCCGGCGCATGCGGCGACCAGTGTACGGGAAGCCGCCGTGCTGGCGGCGTGGTGGAGCGCGCTATAGTGCCCGTCGCATGCATGCCTCGATGGGCCAGCGCCTGGTCCTCGCGCTCGGCCTCGTCGCGTGCTTGTTGAAGGGCGTCGTCACGGCCGCCGTCACGCCGCCGTTCCAGACACCGCACGAGTACGGGCAGTACGACTACGTGCTGTAGCTGTCCTCCATCGACCGAGGTGAGTTCCCGGCGGGGCACGTCGCTCGCCCGACGCGATCGACGCGAACCTTGGCTGGCTGTCGGCGCCCAGCGTCGCGCAACACTGCGACCGGGCGGCGGAGAAGGTGCAGGTCCGTGGTCGAGGGCAGCACGTGGTTCCTCATGGTCGCCTGCGGCCCGCGCAGCTCAGTTCCACTGCCCGGCACGGATCGACTCGTACGTGAGACCAGCCATCACGTAGACGACATAGGCCAGGACGAGGACGGACGCGGCATTGAACGCCGCGAGCAGGTGAAACGTGCCTGGACGGTCCTGCCGGGAGACCGTCGTCGTCACATGCGGCCCGGAACTGCCAACCCTGATGCGATACATACCGCTGCGCAGCGACGTCACGAATATCCAGACGTTCAGCGCCAGAAACAGCACCACAGCCGGCAGCAGCACGAGCATGTGCGCAGCCTAGCATCCCGAGAGGACCGCGTCGTGCCATGCCAGCGGCAGGATTGATCCGGTGCGAGATGTAAGGCCCGTTGTCCAAACGCGGCCCTTTGTGATGGTGAGTCAGACGTCTGACGCTCGAAGTCGGACGCCTGCTCGCACGACCGTCGAGCGCGGCTTCACGATGTCACGCAGCCCTGGTGAGAGGCAGCGACCGTTGTCCCACGCGGTCCTCAGCGATGACGACGGCAAGTTATCGGAAGTCGGCTGTAGGGGAGGCGGCAGTGGTCCGCGAAAAGTCAGAGAGGCCCCGCGTCGAGCTGAAGCTCGACGACTGCGTTCGTACTGTTCGTGTGAGAACGGGACTCGCGTCGATGGAGCGGGCTACGGGAATCGAACCCGTCTTACTGGCTTGGGAAGCCAGCGCATTACCACTATGCTAAGCCCGCGCGTGCGAACCTCCAGTATTGTGCCGGGATTCGGCGGGATGTCAACCGCTGGGCCTGGTCTCTGATAGCCCTCAGCGACCAGGCTCGCTCTCTCCTCGACCTGAGGCCGCTCGTGCGGTGACCCCTGCAGCTCTCGCTGCGGGGGCCCTCGCTACCCTCCACTGGCGCTCGTCGCCGCTACTGACACCGTGGTGGTGCTGCGGGCCCGCACGAGTGGTTCGCGGCGCCGTGGCGACACCGTGTCGGAGATGGTGCGGGCGTCGTTGCTCGTCAACGAAGCGAGCGGCATGCGTCATCCACGTCGCGACCTCTCGAGTCAGTGGACATCGCCCCGACGCTGCTCGGCGCGATTGGCGGCGCACCTCCGGCCTCGTTCGACTCACCTCTGCAGCATGACGTGCAGCGGAGCTGATTCTCGTCCGCCCTTCGCCATGCCTCGGTTTTCGCGCCGCTGCGCGATGGCGTGCCCCTGGAATACGTCGAACGGCTCGACCGCAAAGTTACGCATCTCTTCCGTCTCGGCCACACCGTCAGAGCAGCGCGATCTCATCAGCACTTCAGGGCTCGCCTCTCCCGCGCAGGCCCTTCGCCCCTGTACCCGTCTCGGCCGTAGCGTAAGCCCCAGCTTGCCGTTTCCTGGGCCGACCTGAGCTCATGCAGGCTTCTGTGTCATATGTCGTGCCGTTGTAGGCCGGCAGTACAGGAATTTCCCGTCTTCCGCCGCAATCGGGCCAGAGTGTGGTCAGGAGACGCGGCGCAGTTCTTGCGAAAGTCAGACGACAGAAGGCGGGCACGGGCTCGCCGTGACCGCTCCCGTCGCTGGCCACTCCGGCCATGGACGGGGACGTAAGACACCGTTGCAAGGCGGAGGAACGATAGCCATGAAGCGCACATTCCAGTGGGTGACCATCTTCACCGTGGCGGCGAGCATGACGACCTTGGCGCAGCAGAGCACGAGCAGCTCGTCAGCGTCACAACAGTCCGGACAGTCCATGACCGTTCAAGGATGTCTGCAGGCTGGTGGCGGTGCCGGAATGAGCACCAGCACCAGCCCGATGGGGAGCAGTGCGAGCGGCGGCCAGACCGCGTCGAGCTCGACGGGCAGAATGAGCAGCACGGGGAGCACCGGAACCGCCGGTAGCACTGGCAGCACGGGCTCGGCGGGCAGCACCGGCTCGACGACGGGTACGGGCGGCGCGACGGTGCAGACCGGCCAGGCCGCTGAAGCCGGTCGCATGGGCGCTGCTGCCGGTGGCGGCATGTACACCCTGCGCGTGACTGACGGCGGCAGCGGCAACTCGCGCACCGGGATGCCGAGCGCCACGTCGGGACAGACGGACGAGCGCTCCGCTGCGGCGCAGCAGGGCGGCGGCAAGGTCTACCACCTGATGGCGGACAGCTCCACGAACCTCGCGGCGCACGTCGGCCATCAGGTCGAGGTGACCGGCTCCCTGTCGGCGGCGAGCGGCCGTGGCATGGGAAGCGGGAGCGGCACCAGCAGCGGCTATCCGGCCGCCTCGGGCAGCTCCGGCAGCGGCAGCACCGGCGCCGGCGCGGCGGTCGGCACGGGCACGCAGGGCACGACCACCAGTGGCACGGGCGCGGCCAGCGGTACCGGCACGGCCAGCGGCACGTCGCAGGCAGGCAGCAGCACGTCGGCGATGGGCGGGATGCAGCATGGGGCCCAGCACGGCGCGGCAGCGGCGGCAGGCGTCCTGCGCGTGACCAACGTCAAGATGATCGCGTCGACCTGTCAGTAGGACGGGCCAGCGCAGAATGACGAAAAGGGCCGCTCGGGAATCCCGGGCGGCCCTTTCACGTTCAGTATCGGCAGTCGGCAGTCGGCAGTCGGCAGTCTCGAGGCGACGGAACCGGCCCACAAGTCGGCCGGCTACTGATGGTAGTCGGCCGGATACGAATTCCCGGTCGCCGACGAACGGTGTCGTGCGAAGGCCGACCGGCGAAGGCCGGCGTTGTGGCGACTCACTGCCGACCGCCGACCGCCGTCAGGACAACCAGCTAGCCCCTGATGATGCCCAGCACTTCGTCGCGACGCTGTTCCATGATCGCGTTCGTCACGCCTTCCAGGTTCAGGCGCAGCAGTGGCTCGGTGTTCGACTGACGGACGTTGAAGTGCCAGTCCGGGTACTCCACCGACACGCCGTCAAGGTGATAGACGTTGCCGTCGGCGTACTTCTCGGTCAAGGTCGCGATCTTCGCCTCCGCCTGCGCCATGCTCGCGAGCTTGGTGTTGATCTCGCCCGAGATGAAGTACTTCTCGCGCAGCGGCTCGAGCAGTTCGGCGAGCGTCTTGCCCTTCCGCGACATCAGCTCGAGGATCAGCAGCACCGGGATGAAGCCGTTGTCGGCGTACCAGTTGTCGCGGAAGTAGTAGTGCCCCGTGACCTCGCCGCCGAAGATGGCGTTCTCGGCCCGCATCCGCTGCTTGATGAACGCGTGGCCGACGCGGCTCATGAGCGCCGTCCCACCGTACTGCGCGACGACATCCTTGACGGCGTAGCTCGCGCGCACGTCGTAGATGATCTTCTCGCCCGGATACTTCATCAGGAACGCTTCGGCGAGCAGCGCCGTCACGAAGTCGCCGGCGACGAAATCCCCGGTGCCGTCGATGAAGAAGCAGCGGTCGGCGTCGCCGTCCCACGCGATGCCGATGTCGGCCTTCGTCTCGAGCACCTTTGCCGTGACGGTCCGACGATTCTCCTCGATCAGCGGATTCGACTCGTGATGCGGGAACGTCCCGTCCACCTCCATCGCCACGTGCGTCGTCCTGCAGGGGAGCCGCGCGAAAATCTTCGGTCCGACCAGGCCGCCCATGCCGTTGCCGGCGTCGAGCACGCAGTTGAACGGCTTGATGAGTGACGGGTCGATGAACCTGAAGATGTGCTCGAGATAGTCGTCGAGCACTTCACGCTGCTCGTAGCCCCCCATCGAGGGCTGGCTCGGTGGCAGCTCGCGCGCCATGATCATCTCGCGGATCTCCTTGATGCCGGCTTCGCCGCTGAGCGGCTTGGCATTCTTCGAGACCAGCTTGACGCCGTTGTATTGCTTCGGGTTGTGCGATGCGGTGATCTGCGCGCCACCATCGAGCCCATCGCGGCAGACCGCGAAGTACATCACGTCGGTCGGCATCATCCCGTAGTCGACGACGGTGCAGCCCTGTTGCCGCGCGCCCTCGATGAAGGCGTCGGCCAGGCCCGGCGACGACGTCCGCATGTCGCGCGTCACACCGATCGTCTTCGCCTGCAGGTAAGTGACGAACGCACCGCCGATGTCGTGCGCGGCGGTCTCGTTGACCTCGGCCGGGTAGAGGCCCCGCACGTCGTAGGCCTTAAAGATGGTGGGGTCGACGACGTTCACGTCTGCCATGCGTAGTTCCGGCGCCACGCGCGTGCTGGCGTGGGCGCGAAATGCCCGGAGCGGGCGGATCAGAGCCTGCTGAAATCGGTGACCGTGCTGCGATCGCCGAGCATCCGGCCATCACTCACGTGCGTGTTGCGGCCGATGTGGCAGTTGCGGCCGACCAGCGCACCCTCGACGACGGCGTCGGCGCCGACCACGGTGTGGCCCCAGAGCACGGCATCGCGCACCTGGGCCTGCTCGTCGACCTGGACCTGCTTGCCGAGCACGGCATACGGGCCGAGGCGTGCGCCCTGCTTGACGACGACACCGTCGTCGAGGAAGCAGGGGCCCTGGATGTGCACGTCCTGCTCGATGCGGGCGCCGAGATCGACGATGCCGCCCGGGCGGTCGAGGAACGGCGCGGCATGGTAGCGGCCGTCCATGATGTCGCGGTGGACCTGCCGATACTTCTCGGGCGTGCCGATGTCGATCCAGTAGCCGTCGTTGACGTAGGCGACGAAGGTCTCGCCGTTGGCGACCAGCGACGGGAAGTACTGGCGCTCGATCGAGTACGCCTCGTTCTCCGGGATGCGGTCGAGCGTCTCGGGCTCCAGCACGTAGACACCGGCGTTGATGTTGTTGGTCGTGATTTCGTCCTGGCCCGGCTTCTCGAGGAAGCGCTGGACGTTGCCCTCGGCGTCCGTCTCGACCAGCCCGTAGGCCGACGGGTTGTCGACCGGCGTGAGCACGATGGTCGCCTTGGCCTTGCGTTCGCGATGACGCGCGATCACGGCCTGCAGGTCGATCTGCTGGAGCACGTCGCCATTCAGCACGATGACGGAGTCCTGCACGGTCTGCGCCGAGAACTTGATGGCGCCGCCGGTCCCGAGCGGCTGCGGTTCGACGGCGTATGAAATCTTGATGCCGAGCGCCTCACCGTCGCCGAACGTCTCTTCGATGCGGCGCGGCTGGTAGTTGAGGCTGAGGATGACCTCGGTGATCTCCGGCACCTGACGCAGCTGATCCAGCTGGTACATCAGGAAGGGCCGGTTGAAGATCGGGACGATCGGCTTGGGGGTGTTCAGCGTCAGTGGACGCAGGCGCGTGCCCTTGCCGCCTGCCAGCAGAATGGCCTTCATGTCAGCCGGAAATGATAGCGCAAGCCCTCGCGCCATCCCGACGCCGGTACAATGGCGCGCGTCCGCCGGATGATCAATCTCCCCAATGCGCTGTCCCTGATCCGCATCGTGCTCGTGCCGCTGCTGGTCGTGGTCATGCTCACGCCACCGCGCAGCTGGGACTGGATTGGCGTGCGCAGCGATTTCCTCGGCGCCGCGATCTTCGGACTCGCCTCACTCACCGACTTCTTCGATGGATGGCTGGCCCGCCGGCGGCGGCAGGTCACGGCGGTGGGCCAGTGGCTGGACCCGCTCGCCGACAAGCTGCTGGTCACCGGCGCCCTGATCTCCCTCGTGCAGCTCGACCGCGCCCCCGCATGGATGGTCGCCATCATCGTCGGACGCGAACTCGCCGTCACGGGGCTGCGCAGCGTGGCGACGTCGCGGGGCGTGGCGATGCCCGCGTCCGACCTCGGCAAGCGCAAGATGGCCGCGCAGGTCACCGCCATCCTCGGCCTGCTGCTGGCGCCCAGCGTGCCGTTCCCGCTGAACTGGGTCGGCACCGTGGCCCTGTGGGTGATGCTCGCGTTGGCGCTGTGGTCCGCCGTTGATTACTACCGACGGTTCAACGACGTGCTGAAGGGTGAATGACTGCTCGCCCGGACGCGAAGCCGAGGAACCGTCCGGCAAGTCGGACGGCTGCGAACTTGTGATGCATGAATGCGGCGAATGACGAGCGCGTTCGACATTGCCGCCTCCAGCATTCGCGCATTGCTGGCGAGCTGAGTCCGTCGACCATGGTGCGGTCGACGGCTCGGCGAGCTAGGGTGTGGGCGGCTTGACCTTGACGACGGGCGACGCGGGCTGGGCTGGCGCAGGCGCAGCGGGCGCGACATCCGACGGCGCCACCGGCAGTGTCGTCGTGGGCTTCTCGGTCGCCGTCTCGGGGGAGCCTGCCGGCGCGCCTGGCGTCTGATTGGCGAGCGTCGACTTCACCTGTTCGCGCAGGGTCGAGCCCTTCGCGAGGAACTCGCTCTGCTCGAACTCGGCGCCCAGCTTCTCGAGCAGCGGCAGCGCTTCGGCCTCGCGCTTCAGCGCGACATAGGCCTCGGCCAGATAGAAATAGACCGCATCACGGTTGGTGAACTGCGGGTCTTCCTGGAGCACCTGCCGGAAGCGTGAGATGCCGCCCGGGTACCAGCGGGCCTTGTGGTAGAAGTAGCCCACCTTGTAGATGGACTCGCTCATGCGGTCGCGCGCGACGCGCTCCTTTTCGCGCACTTCCGGCAGCAGCTGGCTGTTCGGATACCGCTCGCGGAAGGCCTGGAACTGATCGAGCGCCGCCTTGGTCTCGGTTTGATCGCGCTCGGCCTTCGGCATCTGGTCGAAATGCGTCATCCCGAGCTTGTACTGCGCGTAGTCGGCGCGCTGGTGCGTTGGGAAGAACGACAGGAACTCCTGGAACTCGCGCTCGGCGCGCAGTTTCCCTTCCGTGGTGCCGTCGCTCAGGTACGCATCGCCGAGCCCGAGCTTCGCGTCGGCGCGGAGCGGGCTCTGCGGGTAGTTGTCCACCAACTGCTGGAAGTACTCGCGAGCCGTGAACCACTTGCGGTCGTCCAGCGACTTCTTGCCCTGCTCCCACAGGTACTTGTCCGGTTCGGTGACGCCGGTGGGGATGTTTCCGCGCTTGGGCGCGCACGCCGCCGCGGCCGCCATCATCAGCGCCAGGACGACCATCCGTGTGCGGATCATTCCCCGGCTCATGCCCGTTCGCTCTTCAACCATGCGTACTCTTCCGCCAAGCCCTGTTCCAGCGTGACCGACGCCGCGAAGCCGAGGTCGGCCGCCGCGCGCGTCGTGTCCGCGTAGGTATCGCGCATATCGCCCTTCTGGGGCGGTAACTGCTCGATCTGCACCGGCGTGCCGGTGAGGCGGCCGATGATCTCGAACACGTGATTCACGGTGACGCGCGAGCCGCCACCGATGTTGTAGACCCGCCCCGGCACGCCCCGTGCGCCCGCCGCGACGGTCGCCGACACCGCATCCGCGACGAAGGTGAAGTCGCGCGTCTGCTCGCCGTCGCCGTAGCGCGTCAGGGGCCGCCCGTCCATCGCCGACGAGAGGAAGCGGTGGAACCCCATGTCCGGCCGCTGTCGCGGCCCGTACACCGTGAAGTACCGCAGCGCAACGAGAGGAAGGCCGTGGTTCACGTGGTACAGGTGCCCGAGGTGCTCGGCAGCCAGCTTCGACACGCCGTACGGCGACAGCGGCTGCAGGCGCGCGTCCTCCCGCATCGGGATCACTGTCTCGTCGCCATACACCGACGACGTCGAGGCATAGACGACGCGGTCGAGCCGCCGGCCGGTGCAGGCTTCCAGCAGGCGCTGTGTGGCGGCGATGTTGTTGCTCACGTAGACGTCGAAATCGCGTCCCCAGCTCTTGCGCACGCCGGCCTGGGCGGCCAGATGGAAGATGTGGGTCACGCCGTCGAGCAGCGCGTCCAGGTCGACGTCGAGCAGGTCGCCGTCGACCAGTCGGAAATTGGCCGCCTGGCGCAGGCCGGCGACATTCCGTTCCTTGAGCGGACGGGGATAGTAGTCGGTGAAGCAGTCGATACCGACGACGTCGGCGCCTTGTCCGACGAGCCGTTCCGCGAGCGTCGAGCCGATGAAACCGGCCGCCCCGGTGACGAGTGCCTTCACGCGAATGTCTCCCTCAGCGCCG
The DNA here is from genome assembly GCA_035503395.1 of Luteitalea sp. Classification (GTDB taxonomy): domain Bacteria; phylum Acidobacteriota; class Vicinamibacteria; order Vicinamibacterales; family Vicinamibacteraceae; genus Luteitalea. The sequence continues at coordinate 9,664 of DATJTM010000172.1, read as the reverse complement.
CGGGCAGGCGGCACGGCTTGCCTTCCCGGGAGATGGGGACGTGCATCGTCCGGGCGGTCGCCAGCACGCGCCCATCGTCCAGGCGGACCAGCTCGTAGGTGAACTCGACCCGCAGCGCCGTCGCCATGCGGCCGGTCGTGCGGATCTCCAACTCGTCATCGTACCGCGCCGGGTGCCGGTACTGGCAAGAGGCTTCGATGACGGGGAGGCTGACGCCGTCGGCCTCGAGGGTCTTGTAGCTCCAGCCCGTCTGCCGCAGCAGCTCGACCCTGCCGATCTCGAACCAGGTGAAGTAGTTGCCGTGGTACACCACGCCCATCTGGTCGGTTTCGGCGTAGCGGACCCGGAGGCGGGCGGTGCCCGCAACGCCGCTCATCGCGCTGGTCGCGCCTGCCAGCCACGCGTGCCGGCGGCCCGGAGGTCGGCGATGGCCGCGCCGGGGTCGGGAGCGCCGAAGACCGCGGCACCCGCCACCAGGACGTCGCCGCCGGCGCGGACGATGCCTTCGGCCCGGGCCGGGTCGACACCGCCATCGACGGTGACGACGGCCTCGCTGCCGCGGCGGTCGAGCAGGTCGCGCAGCCGCGAGAGCCGGTCGTAGCTCCCCTCGATGAACGCCTGGCCGCCGAATCCCGGGTTCACCGACATGAAGAGCACGATGTCGAGATCGGGTGCGATCTCCTCGAGGGTCTGTAGCGGCGTCGCCGGGTTGATGGCGGCACCGGCGAGGGCGCCGAGATCGCGGATGCGCGTGATGGTGCGGTGCAGGTGCGGCGTCGCCTCGACGTGTACGGAGACCGACGCGGCCCCGGCGTCGATGAACGCGTCCACGTACCGTTCGGGCTCGACGATCATCAGGTGCACGTCGAGCGGCAACGGCGAGACCTTGCGCAGCGCCGCCACGACGGGAATGCCGATCGTGATGTTCGGGACGAAGCGCCCGTCCATGACGTCGACGTGGATCCAGTCCGCGCCAGCCGCGCTCGCGGTGCGGACGGCATCGCCCAGCGCGGCAAAATCGGCACTGAGGATCGACGGTGCGATCCGCACGCTCATCGGCTGACCTCGAGCGAGATGCTGTCGCCAGGAGCGATCTGGAAGCCGCCGAGTGGCGCCTGCCGCAGCACGATACCGGGCGGCACGCCCGGATAGGGCTGTTCGGCCACGAGGGCGACACGGAAACCGCGGACGCGCAGCACTTCGGCCGCCCGTCCGGCGTTGACGCCAATCAGGTCGGGCATGACATAGGTGGCGCCGCGCTCCCCGCGATTGACGAGCAGCGACACGGTGTCGGCTGCCGCACCGGATGCGGGGTTCTGGGCGACGATGATGCCGGCGGGGAAGTCCGACGATCGAACGGCCGCCATCTCCTTGATGCCGACGCCTTCACTCTCGAGCCGCAGCTGCGCGGTGCGCTCGGTGAGGCCGACGACCGCGGGCACGCGACTCACGGTCGGGCCGGCGCTCAACCACACCTTGACGCTACGCGGCCGGCGGGCCGTGCTGCCCGCGGCCGGCTCCTGCGCGAGGATGAGACCGGCGACGACCTTGGGATCGGACCGGCGCGCTTCCTCGACCTTCAGCGGCAGTCCGAGCTCGGTCAATGAGGTGCTGGCCTGGTTGACGGTGCGTCCGCGCAGATCGGGCACTCGCACGTCGCGCGTGCGCAGGGCGAGCCGCATGGCCATGCCGAAGGAGACGGCGTACGTGACCGCCAGCAGGGCCAGCAACACCATCAGCTTGCCGGCACCCCACACCCGGCCCGTGAATCCGCGTCGCGCCTCCATCAGGGACGATCTTAATTGCAGAACCGCGGGGTCTTCAGGAATTCAGAGCCGCCGTTGCAGGACTGCGGCGAAAAACGCATCGAGCCCATGCAGGTACGGCCACGTCCGCAGCCAGCCGTGTGCGGAGACCAGCGGCGCCATCGACGCAGGCAGCGCCACGGTGCGGAGGTCCAGCAACTGCCAGTCGGGGTGCGCGGCCAGCACGGCCGCCACGAGGTCTTCGTTCTCCTCGGGTTCGCTTGAGCAGGTGGCGTAGATCAACCGCCCACCGGGGGCGAGTACCCGTAAGCCTTCCTCGACCAGTGCACGTTGCAGCGTGACCTGCGCGGCCTGATCGCCGGGCGTCCGGCGCCAGCGCAAATCCGGCTCCCGGCGCAGCGTGCCGAGGCCCGAGCAGGGGGCATCGATCAGCAGCGTGTCGATCGTGCGTGCGAACGGCAGGTGGCGCGCATCGCTGCGCACGACCGGCACGGCACTGCCGGCCCGTCGCAGCGTCGCCGCCAGCAGCGCGACGCGGCGGGCACGCAGGTCGGCGGCAATCGGTCTGGCCTCAGCCGGCAGCCACGGACGCATCGCGATGGTCTTGCCGCCCGGCGAGGCGCACGCGTCGAGGACGCGACCGGTGGCGATGGCGCCGGTGACGACGGCGACGGCCGCCGACGCTTCGTCTTGCGCGTAGGCCCGGGCCTCGCGCAACAGCGGCATTGCATCGCTGCCGCGCGTGAGGACCACGCCACCCGGCACGAATCGCGTCGGCGCGCCGGCGACGTCAAGGGGCGCGGCCGGCCCGGCCACGTCACGCGTGAGCGGCCAGACGGTGACGTCGGCCGGCGTATTGTCGTAGCGCACCCAGGATTCGGCGGACTCGAAGCCGACCCGATCGAGCCAGCGTTCGACGAGCCATGCCGGATGCGAGTGGGTGATGGCGAGATAGGCCAGCGCCTGCGACCGCCAGGCCGGATCGTCCACCGCGACGCGAGGCGCGTCCGGCAAGCGCGGCGCGCCATCGCGCAGCACGCGCCGCAGGACGGCGTTGACCAGGCCGGACGCACTCCGCGTCGGTCCGCGCTTCACGATCTCGACGGCGTCGTTGACGACGGCCGACGGCGGCGTCCGCGACGCGTGCTGCAATTGGTAGAGACCGAGTCGCAGGGTCGCGCGCACCTCGGGATCGAGATCGGCCACCTGCCGGCCGGTCAGCGCGTGGATGGCGAAGTCCAGCGCCAGCCGCCAGCGCTGGACACCCGTGGCGAGTTCGGTGAGCAGCGCACGGTCGCGTGCGTCCGACAGGCCGCCATGCGCATCGGCAAGCGCGGTGGCGAGGTCCTGGCGGCCGCTGTCGACGCTGACGGAGACGTCGGTGGCGGCGCGCCTCGCGGGCGCAATCACGCCGGCGGCCCGGCGCGCCACGCGTCGGTACCGCGACGTCCCTGCAGCCACTCGCGAGCCGTCATCGTGCGCTTGCCTTCGGGCTGCACGCGCACGATGCGAAGCGTCCGCCCGTCACCGCAGGCGAGAAGCATCGCATCGCCATCGGTCGTCACGAGTCCGCCGGGCGCCACGTCTTCTGCAGGACGGTCGTCCGGCGACGCTTCACGCACAGCCAGGCGCTGCCCATCCACGAACGTGAACGCGCCGGGCCAGGGCTGCATGCCGCGCACGTGGCAGTCGAGGGCCGCGGCGGACCGCGACCAGTCGATCAGCCCCTCGGCTTTCTCCAGGCGTGGCGCGAACGTCGCCGCGGCATCGTCCTGCGGCACTTCCTCGACGGTGTCGCCGTGCGCCATGTGGTCCAGCGTGGCGAGCAGCAGCGTGGCACCAGCGACGGACAGGCGGAGTTCGAGCGAACCGCTGGTGTCGTCGGCGGCGATCGGGAGCTCGGCCCGCGACAGCATCGGCCCGGCATCCAGTGCCAGCACCACGCGCATGATCGTCACGCCGCTGACCGCGTCGCCGTTCAGCACCGCTCGCTGGATCGGCGACGCCCCGCGCCAGGCTGGCAGCAGGGATGCATGGACGTTCAACATGCCGCGTGGCGGAATGTCGAGGAGCACCTGCGGTAGCAGGCGTCCATATGCGGCGACGATCGCGATGTCGGCCTGCCAGGCCGAGAACGCGTCAAGGAACTCGGGATCCTTGAGGCGAGTCGGCTGCAGTACCGACAGCCCCATCGCACGCGCTCGCGCAGCCACCGGCGCGTCGCTGACCTGCTGCCCACGCCCACGCGGCCGATCGGGCTGGGTGACCACGCCGACGACCTCGTGCGCGGACGACAGCAGGGCATCGAGGCTGGGGACGGCGAAGGCCGGGGTCCCGAAGAAGGCCACTCGCAGCGGCGTCACGATCGTGCTCCGATCACCACTTGCCGGCCTTGCGCAGGCGCGCGATCCGTCGGGTCAACGCCCAGCGGTAGACCGGCCGCAGCCGATCGAGAAAGAGAATCCCGTTCAGGTGATCGATCTCGTGCTGCAGCGCACGGGCGAGCAGGCCCTCGGCGTGAATCTCGCGCACGTCGCCGTCGCGATCCATGGCCCGCACGGTCACGGTCAGTGGCCGTGGCACGGTGGCTTCGATGCCGGGCACGCTGAGGCAGCCCTCTTCCTTGAGTTGCAGGCCGTCCGACGACAACAGTTCAGGGTTGATCAGCACCATCACCTGATCCGGCCGACGACCCGCCGACAGGTCGACGAGGCAGATGCGCAGCGATTCGCCGACCTGCGGCGCCGCCAGGCCGACGCCCGACGCCGCATGCATCGTGTCGCGCATGTCGTCGATCAGCGTGTCGATCTCGCGCGTCAGGGCATCGACCGCCACCGCCTTCCGGTGCAGGACCGGGTCGCCGTAGCGGAGAATCGGCCGGCGCATTGGCCTAGGCGCCGGCGGGCGCTGGATGAAAGCGCTGCCCGACCCGCGCCTGCACCCGTTGCATCTGCGATTTGATGTCGTCGAGCGTGTCGCCGCCGAAGCGTTCGATCACCGCATCGGCCAGCACGAACGCGACCATCGCCTCGGCGACGACCGCGGCCGCAGGGACCGCACACACGTCGCTGCGTTCGATCGCCGCCGGCGACTCCTGCATCGTCTGCAGGTCCACCGACCGGAGCGGCTTCATCAGCGTCGAGATCGGCTTCATGTAGCCGCTGATGCGCAGGTCCTCGCCGTTGGTGACGCCACCTTCGAGGCCACCGGCGCGATTGGTGGGGCGCACCACGCCGAGGCCATGGGCGGGTCGGTCGTCGGTCGGCAACAGGATCTCGTCGTGCACCTGAGAGCCAGGCACGCCCGCCACGCCAACGCCCTTGCCGATGCCGACGGCCTTGATGGCCGGAATCGACATGATGGCCTGCGCCAGGCGTCCATCGAGCTTGCGGTCCCACTGGACGTAGGAACCGAGTCCGGCTGGCAGGCCGCGCACGACGACCTCGAACGCTCCGCCGAGCGTGTCGCCAGCCGCGCGCGCTGCGTCGATCGCTTCGATCATCTGCTGCTGCAGCGTCTCGTCCACGCAATGCAGGGGCGCGTCATCGTCCAGCGCCGCGATCTGCTCGAAGGAGACGCCGAGTGGGTCGGGCACGGTGACCGGCCCGAGCGTGAAGACGTGGCTCACGACCTGGATGTCGAGGGCGGCGAGGAACTGGCGGGCCAGCGATCCGGCGGCGACGCGAGCCGCGGTCTCCCGGGCACTGGCGCGCTCGAGGATGTCGCGCATGTCCTCGCGGTCGTACTTCAGCGCGCCGGCCAGGTCCGCATGGCCGGGCCGCGGCCGCGTCACCGGCGCACGCCGCGCCCCGGTCGCGTCGGCTGGCGGCTCGGCCCCGACATGCATCGTCTGCTGCCAGTTCTTCCAGTCGCGATTCCGGATCATCAGCGCGACGGGGCTGCCGAGGGTGTGGCCCTTGCGGACGCCGCTGAGGATCTCCGCGGTGTCGGTCTCGATCTGCATGCGGCGACCGCGTCCGTAGCCGAGTTGCCGACGACGGAGTTCGCGACCGAGGGCGTCCTGGTCCACCGGGAGCCCGGCGGGGAGGCCCTCCACCATGGCGACCAGCGCCTGCCCGTGAGATTCACCTGCCGTGAGAAAGCGCAACATCTCGGCCGATTCTACACGCCGGCCTGCCCGTCACGGCCTTGCGATCGAGGCGGACGGCACGTCGGGCCGTCGTGTGTGAGTTCCTGCATGGTGGCTCGAGATGGCGGCGTGCAGAATTCGCGTGCGTCTGGCCGTCACTGAGCAATCTGGGCCGATTTGTCGGCGAATCGGCGATGGCGAGCCGTTTGCCATGGAAGGGGCATGCTCCCTCGCTGCCGACCACGGGCCGTGGTCCTCCATGCCGGCCGGCTTGTCGAGACCGACGGTCAGCTCAGGGATCTCGCGACCGGGCTGCCGGCGCACCTGAGCGCACGGCTCCTGCCCGCCGCGGACGCGGCGACGTGGCGGACGACGTCGGCTCCTGTGCCCGCGCGGCCGCGGCACGACGGCGTGGCGATCGTCGACGAATGGCTCGGCGTGGACAGCCTGAACCGGTGGGTCGTCCGTCGCATCGCCGTGCAGGTACCCCACCCGTCGACGGGGTTCCATCTGGCGGCTGGCGAGCGATGGTTGTCGACGGCAGCCAGGGCTCGCGCCGACGGCGAACTGCCGGTCCATGTGTGCGCGCTTGCTTACCTCGATGGCATCGACCCTCGGTGCCTGCCGCCGTTACTGGTCGGTGCGCCGACGAGTGCGCGGATGGTCGGTCCGCCACCAGTCCTGCTGGCGTGGATTGCAGAGGGCGCGCGTTGCGTTGCGGTCGCGGACGCGCCGTCGTGGCCGGAGGCAGCGCCGGGCGACGAGCAACAGGAGCGCGGCCGAGGCGCGAGACACTGGCATCCCCATTCGACCGAACACCTGCGGGACGTACGGCGCCTGTGGCGGCGTCACGCGCCCCGTCACACGAGCAGCCGGGTCACGACAGGAAAGCGGGAGATGACGATGACGCATCTGGAACTGCTGGACGTGGCAACGCAGATCGAGGAGGTGCGGCAGGATCTCGACGCACTCGTGAAGGCGTGCCGTCTGGCGCGGCAGCACACACACGCCGCGCACGTGGCGGTCGTCGTCCGCCACGGTCGCACCGCCATAGTCGCGGCCAGCGACGGCGACGCGTCCGATTCGTCGTCTGTCTGGCCGCATCTCTGTGTGGCCGAAGGTCCGGCGAGTCTGGTTTCGGCGGCCGGGTGGCATGCGGCGGCGCGGCAAGGTGCCGAGAGCGGCGACGTCTGGGTTGGCGCGCGCTGGCCCTCGTCGGCGGCAGGCGAAGGCCACGTCGCGCTGCTTGCCGTGTTTGCCAGGGTCGTCGCGAGCCGCGTCGTCCCCACCGCCACGACGGCTGCGTCGGCGCCAGGGCCGGCAGAGGCGCTGGCCGAGTCGCTCGTCGGCGAGAGCCTGGTGATGCGCGACGTGCGTGCGCAGATCGCGCTCGCTGCGCGCGCGCCATTTCCGGTGCTGATTCGGGGCGAGAGCGGCTGTGGCAAGGAACTGGCGGCGCGTGCCATCCATGCGATCGGTGTCCGTCGGCACCGGCGTTGCGCGGCCATCAATTGCGCAGCCTTGCCCGACGAACTGATCGAAAGCGAGCTGTTCGGGCACGTCCGCGGCGCGTTCACGGGCGCCGCGACCGACCGGGCGGGGCTGTTCGACGATGCGGACGGGGGGACGCTGTTTCTGGACGAAGTCGGTGAATTGGGCGGCAAGGCGCAGGCCAAGCTGCTGCGGGTCCTGCAGGACGGGGAAGTGCGGCGCGTGGGTGAGAACCATGCGCGCCGGGTCGACGTGCGGGTCATTGCTGCCACCAACGTGTCGCTCGACGAGGCCGTGCGCCGTGGTGTGTTTCGCGCGGACCTGTTCTACCGGCTCGATGTGGTGCGCGTGCGCATGCCGTCGCTGCGCGAGCGGCGAGAGGACGTGCCGATCCTGGCGAGACACTTCTGGCGCGAGTGCACCGCGCGGGTCGGCAGTCACGCCCGACTGGATGGGCGTGTCCTCGATGTGCTGGCGCAATACGACTGGCCGGGTAACGTGCGGCAGTTGCAGAACACGCTCGCGGCACTGGCGGTGCGCGTGCCGGCGCGCGGACGGGTGCAGCTCGACGACCTGCCACCGGAACTGCGAAGCGGTGGATCGTCGACCAACGGCGCTCCCGGCGGACTCGATGCCGCGCGCCGCGAGTTCGAGGCGCATTACGTCCGCGATGCGCTCACGCGGGCTGGCGGTCGCCCGACCAGAGCCGCACGCGACCTCGGCGTCACCCGGCAGGGACTCACGAAGCTGGTGCGCCGCCTCGGTCTCGACACCTCGGGCGGGATGCCTCGACTACCATAGCGAGCCTCGATGCTGCGCTTCCTGGTCCGACGCCTCGTGCTGGTCATCCCGGTGCTGTTCGGGGTGGCGCTGCTCGTGTTCGCGTTGATCCATCTGGTGCCCGGCGATCCCGCGGTGTCGATGCTGGGCGAGGCGGCGACGCCGGCCGACGTCGCCGCGCTGCGCGCCAGGCTCGGACTCGACGACCCGTTGCCGACGCAGTTCGCACACTTCGTGCGCGGCGCCGTGCGTGGCGAACTGGGGCAGTCCCTGCGAACCGGTCGGCCGGTGACGACGGAGCTGGGGGAGAAGCTGGGAGCGACAGCGCTACTGGCCGTGGCTGCGATGGCCGTGGCGCTGCTCGTCGCGCTCCCGCTCGGCATCGTCGCCGCACTGCGCGTCGGCACGTGGGTGGACCACGCTGCGATGGCGGTGTCGCTGATCGGAGTCTCGATGCCGAATTTCTGGCTGGGGCCGCTGCTGGCGCTGGTGTTTGGCGTGCAACTCGGGTGGCTACCGATCTCGGGTCGGGGTCCGTCGACGGAGATGTTGTTCGGGTCGGTGCCGCGCGTGTCGCCGGCGTACCTGGTGCTGCCAGCGGTGACGCTTGGATTGGCGCTGGCGGCGATCCTCGCGCGCATGACGCGCGCCAGCCTCGTCGAGGAGCTGCGCGAGTTGTACGTGCGGGCGGCGCGAGCGCGCGGACTGTCGATGCGTCGCGCGGCGCTGGCACATGCGCTTCGCAACGGCCTCATCCCGATCATCACGATCGTCGGCCTGCAGTTCGGCGCCGTGCTGACCGGCACCATCATCACCGAGACGATCTTCGCGTGGCCGGGGCTCGGCCGGTTGTTGATCCAGTCGATCCAGTTCCGCGACTACCCGATGGTGCAGGGCTGCATCCTGCTGATCGCGGTCACCTACGTTGCGGCCAATCTGATCACCGACCTGGCGTACGGCCTGGCCGACCCCCGCATCCGGTACGAATGACGCTGCGAGTCGGCATCGCGAGCGTGGCGCTGGCGGTCGTCGCCGCAACGCTGGGCCCAGCCCTGGTCCCGGCCGACCCACGCACGCAGGAACTGGCGCTGCGGCTGGCCGGCCCGACGATGGCGCATCCGTTCGGGTTGGATGAACTGGGCCGCGACATCCTGGCGCGGCTGGTGGCGGGGGCACGCGTGTCGATGCTGGTCGGCGTGTCGGTGGTTAGCGTCTCGGCGGCGCTCGGCCTGATCGTCGGAGGCATCGCCGGCTACGCGGGCGGCTGGGTGGATACGCTGCTGGGCCGCGTCATCGACGTGCTGATGGCGTTCCCCGGCATCCTGCTGGCGATTGCGCTGGTGGCCGCGCTTGGCCCCAGCCTTCGCAATGTCGTGATCGCACTGGCGGCCATCGGGTGGGTGGGATACGCGCGTCTGGTCCGCGCGCAGGTCCTGAAGGCGCGCGAGTTCGAATACGTCCAGGCGGCCCGCAGCCTCGGCGCCAGCGCCTCCCGCATCCTGCTCCGGCACGTCCTCCCATCGGCCTACCCGGCCGT
>DATJTM010000171.1:0-11894 GCA_035503395.1 Luteitalea sp. | reverse complement strand
TGCTGCAGGGCGGGGTCGTGCTGCAGCGCAGCACGTTCGGCCAGCCCGATCCCGACTTCGGCAGCCGTCGCTTCTTCCGCACGCCCGACCTCTACGGCAACGCGTCGGTGACGGTGAAGGAGGTCCTCCCCGTCGACGTGTTCGTCGGTGTGCGATTGACGGGTTCGATGGTCGCGCCGCACTTCGCGGGCGCCATTCCGGTCGACCGCCTGGAGACGACGCCGTCGTTCGCGCAGGTGGATGCCTCGCTGTCGCGCCGGTTGCGCAAGGGGCCGGTGCCGCTGACGCTGACCGTGGCCGTGCGCAACCTGACCGACGCCTATCAGCGCGACCTCGACCAGGGACCGCTGCGTGATGCCGCGTACGTCTACGGCCCGCGTTTCCCGCGCACGGTGCTCATGACGCTGAGGGTCGGCGGATGAGCCGTCTCCTGCTGGCGACCGCGTCGGTGCTCCTGTCGGGCCTGATGCTGCGTCCCGCGGCTCAGGCACCAGCCGCGTCGTCCACGCCGGCGCCGACGCCGGCGCCGACGGCGTGGACCGCCACCGACATCGACGGGCGCGCCTGGTCCTCGCACGCGCTGCGCGGCCGCGTCGTCCTCGTCGACTTCTGGGCGACATGGTGCGCGCCGTGCCTGGCCGATCTGCCACGGCTGCAGCGCCTGCATCGGGAGTACAGCGCCCGTGGGTTGACAATCGTCGGCGTGAGCCTCGATCGCACGAGCACCCGCGACTTCCGGAGCTGGCTGCAGCGCCAGGGCATCGGCTGGCCGCAGGTCCGCGAAGATTTCGGCTACGACGGGCCGCTGACTCGCCTCTTCGGGGTCGATGCGTTGCCGGCCTCGTTCCTCTTCGATGCGCGGGGCCACCTGCGGGCGGCCCGGCGTCGCGGCGGCTCACTCGAACGCGAAGTGCGCGCCCTGATGGAGGCCTCGTGAACCCCGCAATCTGGTGGCTCGGCGTCTCGGTGGTGGTGGCGGCGGTGCTGTTCTGGCCGCGATACGGGGTGGTGCCTCGGCTGCGCGTGCGCGCCTCGGCGCGCGACAGCGAGCGCGAGGACAACGTCCTCAAGCACCTGCTGCACGAGGCGCAGGCCGGACGCCGCGGGTCGTTCGCATCGCTCGCCGGCATCCTGCGCGTCGGCGATCGCCATGTGCTCCGCGTCGCGGCCCGCCTGCGGGCCGCCGGTCTCGTGGCGACGGAAGGACGCGACTTCCGGTTGACGCCGGCCGGTGAACTGCGGGCCCGACACCTGGTGCGCGCCCATCGTCTGCTCGAGCGCTATCTCGTCGACGAGGCACGCATGCCCGTCACCGCGGTGCATCGCGTGGCGGAACGCCTCGAACATCGCCTGAGCGAGGCAGACGCCGAGCGGCTGTCGGCCTCCATGGGGCATCCGGAACACGACCCGCACGGCGATCCGATTTCGTCGGCCGGTGAGTCGTCGGACGACGTGGGCCTGCCGATCACCGCCTGGCAGGTCGGCGAGACGGGACGCCTGGTGCATCTCGAAGACGAACCGGCCTCGACGTATCGCAGCCTGGTGCAGTTGGGGCTGCAACCCGGCCAGGCGTTCCGCGTCACGCACGTCGACGCCGACGGCATCGGCCTGGCGATCGGCGACCGGCCGGTGCGACTGACGATCGAGCAGGCCGGCAACATCTCGGTGGCGCCACTCGACGACGACACGGCCGACGCGGGCGACCTGGTCCGCCTGTCGGACCTGCCCGATCACGCGGTCGCCGAGATTGACTCGTTGTCGCCGGCCTTCCAGGGATTCACGCGGCGCCGCCTGCTGGACCTCGGCTTCACGCCGGGCACGCGCGTGCAGCCGGTGCTGGCGACCTTCGTCGGGGATCCGCGGGCGTATCGGGTCCGCGGGACGACGATCGCGCTCCGTCGCGATCAGGCGTCGGCCATCGTGGTACGGCCGGTTGACGATGTCGCGTCAGCACACGCTGACATGAGGACTGGACGATGAGTGGACACGAGTGCGAGACCTGTCCGGTCGCGTCGGAACTGTCGCCGATGGGCCTGCAGGTCGGCGCGATCGACCGGGTGATTGCGCTGGCGGGCAATCCGAACACCGGCAAGAGCACGCTGTTCAACGCCTTGACCGGGCTGCGCCAGCACACCGGCAACTGGCCCGGCAAGACCGTCACCCGGGCCGAGGGCGGCTTCTCGTACGACAAGGTCCGCTACAAGATCGTCGACCTGCCCGGCACGTATTCGCTGCTGTCGGCATCGCAGGACGAGGAAGTCGCGCGCGACTTCATCCTGTTCGGCCAGCCGCACGCGGTGATCGTCGTCACCGATGCCAGCGCCCTCGAACGCAACCTCAATCTCGTGCTGCAGGTCCTCGAAATCACCGACCGCGTCGTCGTCGCCGTCAACCTGATGGACGAGGCGCGACGGAAGGGCATCGACGTCGACACGCGCAGCCTCGCGCGCGACCTCGGCGTGCCGGTCGTGCCGATCGTCGCGCGGACGGGCGAAGGGATGCACGCGCTGCTCGCCGCAGTCGGTGGAGTGTCGAGCGGAGAGATCGCCACGCAGCCCCTGCGCGTCACCGGGACGCCGGAGTTCGAGCACGCGGTTGGCGAGTTGATGGCGCAGGTCGAAGCGGCAGCCCCCGGCGTGCCGAACAGCCGCTGGCTGGCGATTCGCCTGCTCGATGGCGACGCGCGCGTCGAAGAGGCGCTGCGCACCGGCGAACTGGCGCGGATGGTGACGCGGCAACAGGAGCGCGACGTGCGCTTCAGCCGACAGATCGCGCTGCAGGGCGCACAGTAGGAACCGGGGGGCGGGGTACCGGGTGCCGGGTACGAGAAGCGGGGACCGAGAACCGGGGACCGGGAACCGGGAAACGGGAAACGGGCACCGAGAGCCGGTAGGGCCGGCTGTCCCAGCCCGGCCGATGGGAAGCACTCAATACCGAATGCGAAATGCGGATGTCGAAAGACACAGCACTCGCCAGCCCGCAGGCGTCGCCGTCGACCCGTCACCTCAGGATAGCCGTAGGCGTCGAGCTTTAGCTCGACGCGAAGGTCTGCGACCGCACGCGTAACCGATCGCGCAGGTTTACCAAGGCCCAAGGCCCAAGGCCCAGGCCCAGGAAGAAACGTTTCCCCCGATGTCCGACGCTCCTGTCATCGATCGCACGCCGCCATCACCCGAGGACGTCCTCGCGCGGGCGCGTGAGCTCCGTCGTCAACTCAGTGGCGGCTTCCGTGAAGAGGCGGTGAAGTCGCTGTACGCCGAAGCAGAGCGGGTGGCGCGGCGGGCGGTGGCGCACGACGGCGCTGGTGTGGACTTCGATCAGCGCATCGATCGGCTGGTGACGTCGCCGTGGCTCGGGCTGCCGATCATGCTGGTGCTGCTGGCGGTGGTGTTCTGGCTCACCATCGCCGGCGCCAACGTGCCGTCGGCGATGCTGGCCAGCGGGCTCTTCTGGATCGAGGACCAGGCGGTGGCACTGTTCGACGCCGCGGGCGTGCCGTGGTGGATCACCGGCTTCCTCTGGCACGGCGTCTACCGCGGCCTGGCGTGGGTGGTCAGCGTGATGCTGCCGCCGATGGCGATCTTCTTCCCGCTGTTCACGATCTTCGAGGATCTGGGCTATCTGCCACGCGTGGCCTTCAACCTCGACTTCCTGTTCCGCCGGGCCGGCGCGCACGGCAAGCAGGCGCTGACGATGGCGATGGGCTTCGGGTGCAACGCGGCCGGCGTGATCGCGACGCGCATCATCGACTCGCCACGCGAGCGGCTCGTCGCCATCCTCACCAACAACTTCGTGCCCTGCAACGGCCGGTATCCCACGCTGATCATGCTCGGCACCATTTTCATGGGTGCGTCGTTCGCGCCGGCCTTCGCGTCGATCGCGGCCGCCGGCGCCGTGGTCGGCGTCGTCGTGCTCGGCATCGGCTTCACGCTGCTCATGTCGTGGGTGCTGTCGCGGACCATCCTGCGCGGCGAGGCGTCGGCGTTCACGCTGGAACTGCCGCCATATCGCCGCCCGAACATCGGGCGCATCTTCTACACCTCGCTGATCGACCGCACGCTGTTCGTGTTGTGGCGCGCGATGTGGACCGCGGCCCCGGCTGGCGCCGTCATCTGGATCCTCGCCAACATCCGCTGGGGCGATCAGACGCTGGCCGCGCTGTCGGCCGGCTGGCTCGATCCGCTCGGCCGCGCCATCGGGCTCGACGGCGTCATCCTGCTTGCGTACGTCATCGCGATCCCGGCCAACGAGATCGTCGTCCCGACGCTGGTGATGGCCTATCTCGGCACCGGGATGATGACCGAGATGACGGGGCTGGACGACCTGCGTCGCCTGCTCGTCGATCAGCAGGGCTGGACGATGCTGACGGCGGTGAACCTGATGTTGTTCTCGCTGCTGCACAACCCGTGTGCGACGACGATCCTGACCATCTACAAGGAGACCTTGAGCGCACGGTGGGCGACGATTGGCGCGCTGATGCCGCTCGGCATGGCGTTCCTCGTCTGCTTTCTCACAGCTACGATCGCCCGCGCGCTGGGATGGGCGTAACGGGGGCGAGGACCCGGACGGCCTGCATGGACAGGTCGACGGCCTGGTCGGCCGTCGCCGTTTTCAAGGGCAGCTCGGGGAGCTGCCCCTACCAGCCAGATCCAGAACGTCGAGTGACGGTGTCACCGAGATTCCGCGGTGGCTGCAGGCCGAACCCGTCGACCGTTCACGTCCGCGCGACCGCTACGACCTCACGGGCGTGGCTTCTTGAACAGCGACGTTTCGGGCTCGGTCGTGTTGCGCGGCGTGGGTTCGACGACGGCGGCGCCCGTCCAGGTGTGGACGAACACGCGCGACGGGTCGTCTTCCGGCATCAACAGCACTTCCCGCCCCGCCACTGTCATGCCTTCGTGCGTGAGCACGACGCCCCGATCGGTCTTGCCGACGACGATGCGCTCGACGAGGTCGAGGGACGGCCACTCCAGGGTGTCGATCACGCCATCGTCTCCGAGCAGCCCGCCGGCGAGCAGGACCTGGCCGGTCCAGTGCAGGTCCTGGTACCGCGCCGCACCGAGGTGCTCGACCTTCTGCGCTTCGGTGCCGTCGGGCGCCCATTCGTAGAACAGGCGCGCGTCCCAGTTGCAGCCGATGACCGTGCTGCCAGTCAGCGCAACCGCCCCGATGTGGTCGGCGACGGCGAAGCGACTCTGCAGCGCCAGCGTTCGTGCGTCGCGCGCCTGGATGACGCTCGTCGAGGCGCGACGGTATTCGGCGACCGGCAGCCACAGCACGTCGCCGAGCCGGCCGAATCCGCCCGGGTGATAGCAGGGCCCTTCCTGCACCTCGACCCGCTGCAGGAGGGAGCCGTCCGACGCCCGGAACGACGCGAGCACGCCCTTCTGCTCCTTCCGGAGTACCGCGCTGACGTACCAGGTCGCGCCGTCGACGCTGGCGGCGATGCCCTGCGGATGATCGAGCGTGGCCGAGAGCGGGACCGTGCGTACCCGCGCGCCGAGGCTGCCCGAGCGCACCGAGGTCTGACGTGCCGCGTCCGCGACGGCCGGCCTGGTGCCCCACGGCCGGGGTGACGCGGCCGCGGCCGGGACGACGCGCGCGAGGCCGACGACAGCCCCGGTGAGGGTCAGGAGCGAGCGGCGCGAGAGGCGGATCGGAGCGGGACACATGCCGCTGATCACACCGCGGGTGGCGCGGCTGCGCAAGTCGCGCGGTGTTGCCTTGCGGATCGCCCACGTGGATGGCAGACTCAACCTCGTTGTCCCAGATCGCTCCGACACACCGGCCGCGCTCGGGCCGTTCGTCGCGCCAGCCTGACGTTCCGGTGCCGTTCCGGTACCAGTTCAGCGAAGCCGACTGCGTCCCGACCACGTTCCTGAACGGCATCGCCCGGCTCTTCGGCCGCGGCGAGATTCCGCCGCTCGTGATCCAGCGCGTCTACACCTACACGCTCAACGGCGTGAGTCGCAGCAACACGCTCGGCGACGGCACCGACGAATGGGGCATCCGGGTGACGGCGGAGTGGCTCGGGGCCTACAAGGAACGCACGTTCGCGCTCAAGACCGAATACCTGCGCGGGCCGGAAGTGCACGTCCGGCGCGGCAACCAGCTCGTCGGCTGCCTGAACACGGGTGGCGTCGCGCTGTGCAACCTGCACGTCGGCGGCAACATCTGGCACTACGTGCTCGCGATCAAGTCGGACCCGGAAGGCCTGTCGTTCTTCGACCCCTACTTCCAGCGGACCGTGAAGGGCCTCAACGGCTCCGCGCAGCGGATGCACGACGATCCCGACGGCGCCAACCTCTGGGTCGCCCGCGACTGGCTCGACACCTACAGCAACCGCAAGCGCTATTGCTTCGGCTCGATGCGCAACCGCGAAGCCGTGCTGCTGTGGCGCCGGAAGCGGTGATGACTATCGCGTACCCTTGTCGCACGTGTCGGACGCCGCTGCTGCCCCTGCCCCACCGCGCTCGCCGCTCGCTGCCCTGACCGGGATCACCCGCGACGAACGGCCGGCGCTGCTCTGGAGTTTCTTCTACTTCTTCACCCTGCTCTGCGCGTACGGGCTGCTGCGGCCGCTGCGTGAAGAGATGGGCGTGCGGCACGGTGTCGACCGGCTGCAATGGCTGTTCAGCGGCACGTTCATCTGCATGCTCCTCGCCCAGCCGCTGTACGGGGCGCTGGTCTCCCGCTTCGAGCGCCGCGTCTTCCTGCCGATCGTCTACGGCTTCTTCACGGCGTGCCTGGTGGTGTTCTACGTCGTGTTCCGGCTCGAGATCGGGCTCGGCGTGGCAGTCCCCGCGTTCTTCATCTGGGTCAGCGTCTTCAACCTGTTCGTGGTGTCGGTGTTCTGGAGCGTGATGTCCGACATCTACACGACCGACCAGGCGCGACGCCTGTACGGGATCATCGCCGCCGGCGGCACCTGCGGCGCGCTGTCGGGTCCGCTGCTCACCGCGCTGCTGGTGCAGCGCATCGGCGTGCCGCAGCTGATGCTGCTCTCGGCGCTGCTGCTGTGCGGGGCACTCGGCGCCATTGTCCGGCTCCTGCCGTGGGCCACGCAACGGCGCGGCGCCGATCGCGCGATCGGGGGCACGGTGCTGGCCGGAGCGCGCCTGGTGGCCGGATCGCCGTTCTTGCGGATGATCGCCTGCCTCCTGCTGCTGTACGTGACGGTCAACACGATCCTCTACTACCAGCAGGCCGGCGTCGTGGCTGCGGCCTTCAAGGACTCGGCGTCGCGGGCTGCGTATTTCGCGCGCATCGACTTCGCCGTCAACGCGCTCACCGTGGTCACGCAGATCCTGGTCACGCGGGTGTTGATGACGCGGTTCGGCGTGACGCCACTGCTGATGGTGTCGCCGCTGCTGGTGGCGGCGGGCTTCGCGGCGCTGGCCGGATCGCCAACGCCGCTGCTGCTGGCCGGCATCCAGGTCGTCCACCGGGCGGGCAACTTCTCGCTGATTGCGCCAGCCCGCGAGAGCCTGTTCACGCGAGTCGATCGCGAAACGCGCTACAAGGCCAAGGCGTTCATCGACACGGCGATTTATCGCGGGGGCGATCTGGTCGTCGGCTGGATCATGGCCGGCGTCGTCGCGATGAAGGTGCCGCTCGGCGAAGTGGCGATCGCCGGCCTGGTCGTCGCCTGCGTGTGGGCGGTGCTCGGCTGGCGGGTGGGCCGGACGCACGACGAGCATCTCGCGTCGCCTGGAGCGGCCGCCACGCCAGCGGCGCCACTCACGTCGTAGCGGTTGACAGAACGGGCTGGCCAGGGCAGACACTGACGCACCGTCCGACCAGTCGGACGGCTACGAGACGCACATGCCGATCAATCGTCGAAGCTTCCTGGGCACCAGCCTCGCCGCCGCGGCGGGCACGGCATTCACCGCTCGCCTTCACGCGGCCGCGCCGCTGAAGGTGCTCATCATCGGCGGGACGGGGTTCCTCGGGCCGCACACCGTGCGTCGCCTCCAGGAACGTGGCCACACCGTCACGCTGTTCAATCGGGGACGGACCAATCCGCAGCTGTTCCCCGACGTCGAGAAGCTGCGCGGCGACCGCAAGACCGACCTGAAGGCACTCGAAGGCCGCACGTGGGACGCGGTGCTCGATCCGTCGGCCTACATCCCGGCCGACGTCACGCGGAGCGCCACCCTGCTGGCGCCCAACGTCGGCCACTACGTGATCATCTCGAGCATCTCGGTCTACAAGGCGATCGACACGCCGGGCATGGACGAGAAGGCACCGCTCGCGCAGCTCAAGGATCCGACCGTCGAGCAGGTGACGGGCGAGACCTACGGTGGCTTGAAGGCGCTGTGTGAACAGGCGGCCGAGAAAGCCATGCCGGGCAAGACCGCCGTCATCCGCCCGGGTCTGATCGTCGGCCCCGGCGACACGACGGACCGCTTCACCTACTGGCCGATTCGCGTGTCGCGCGGCGGTGAGGTGCTGGCGCCGAACTCGCCGGACGACTTCATCCAGGTGATCGACGTCCGCGATCTCGCCAACTTCGTCGTCACGACGATCGAGAACCGGACGACGGGCATCTACAACGCCGACGCGCCCCAGGCCAGCCTGACCATCG
The DNA here is from genome assembly GCA_035503395.1 of Luteitalea sp. Classification (GTDB taxonomy): domain Bacteria; phylum Acidobacteriota; class Vicinamibacteria; order Vicinamibacterales; family Vicinamibacteraceae; genus Luteitalea. The sequence continues at coordinate 3,307 of DATJTM010000171.1, read as the reverse complement.
GCCGGCTGCTCGAGACGAGCAAGCAGGTCTCGAAGTCGGACGCGCAGTTCGTGTGGGCGCCCACCGCATTCCTCGCGGAACAGAAGGTTCGGCCGTGGAGCGACATGCCGGTGTGGCTGCCGCTCAGCGGCGACGAAGCCGGTGGCGGTCAGATCAGCGTGAAGGCGGCGATGGCCAAGGGCCTCGCGCATCGCCCGCTGGCCGAGACGGTGCGCGACACGCTGGCGTTCGTCGAGACGTGGCCGGCCGAACGCAAGGCCAAGCTGAAGGCCGGCCTCACGCCCGAGCGCGAGAAGGAAGTGATCGCGGCGTGGAAGGCGAAGAAGGCGTAGCGGAAATTTCAGATTGCAGGAATTTCAGAATTCCATCAGCCGCGCCAACCTTCGAAGCGTTGAGGCCGTCGTGAAATTCTGAAATGGTGCAATCTTGAAATTCTTATGCGGCCGCTTCGTCCAGCCGCGTGAGGATCTGCGCGCCCGATCCCGTGACCACGATCGTGTGTTCGGCGTGCGCGGTCCAGCCGCCATCTCGCGTGCAGATCGTCCACTTGTCGGCTGCGACGCGCACCCTGCCCGAGTGCTCGGCGACGAGCGGCTCGACGGCAATCACCAGGCCCTCGGTCAGCAGCGGCGACTTGCCACCGGGATCGTAGTTGGGCACCTCGGGCGGCTCGTGAATCGTGCGGCCGACGCCATGCCCCGTCAGTTCCTTGATGACCGTGAAGCCATCGCGCCGCACCTGCCGGTCGATGATCGCCCCGAGCCGATGCACCGGCACACCGGGACGTACCTCCGCGAGCGCCGCCGCGAGCGCGCGCTCGGCCGTCCGCGCCAGTCGGCGCCCGCGTGACGTCGCCGGCTCGACGGCCACCGAGATGGCTCCGTCGGCGACGAAGCCATCGACCATCGGCGTGACGTCGATCTTCACGAGGTCGCCCGCCTTCAGCGGCGTGCGACTCGGCAACCCGTGGACCACGGCCTCGTTGACGCTGACGAAGGCGGCACAGGGGGCCTTGTAGACGACGACCGGCGCGGCCACGGCGCCTTCGCGCTTGAGGACCTCGGCCCCGACCGCCTCGACGTCGGCCGGCGTCGCCCCGGGAATCACCACCTCTTGCATCGCGGCCAGCGCCAGCGCGACCACGCGCCCGGCCCGCTGCATCCCCACGAGTTCGTCGATCGACGTGATGGACATGCCATCGATCTTAACGGGTACCGGGAACCGGGTACCGGGAACCGGGTTCCGGGTACACGACACAGCAACGCGTAGGCGTCGGACTTTGTCCGACGCGCTGTTCCCGCATGTGTAGGCGTCGGACTCTGTCCGACGCACAGAACGCCGGACAAAGTCCGGCGGCTACACCTGTGGGGGACCCGTCGTTCGCCGCCCGTCGTGCGCCGCCCGTCGTTCGTCGTTCGTCGTTCGTGGTTCGTCGTTGCCAGGGATGGCGGTCGCGGCCGTCCATGGCTGCCACCGCACGTCTCATCACGCTGACAGCGATGCATCGCTCGAAGGCCGACGGCCGACCACGACACAGACGACGAAGGCCGACCCTGCCGGCAGAGCCGGCAGACGTGTCAGGCCGGCAGCGGTTCTGATACCGTGTGCCGCTTGCGGACCATGGGGCGCCGCGACGGAGGGATCGCCAGGTGCAGGGGGTGTATTCGGTACTCGCCACGCCGTTCACGGACGGTGGCGAGGTGGACGTCGCGAGCCTGCGACGGTACGTCGAGCATTTCGTGGGTGCGGGGGTCAGCGGCTTCACGGCGCTGGGCGTGCTCGGCGAGGCGGCGCGGCTGACCGAGCGGGAGAGGGCCCTCGTGCTCGACACCGTGCTCACCCAGGTGAACGGCCGCGTGCCGGTGGTCGTCGGCACGACGACCGAAGGGCTGCACACCTGCCTCGAGCTGAGCCGGGCGGCGCAGGCGGCCGGGGCGGCCCGCGTCATGGTGAGTCCGCCGCGCGCACCGAAGCTGAACTCGGCCAGCGTCAAGGCACACTTCGCCGCACTCGCCGATGCGCTGACCATCCCGATCGTGATCCAGGACTTCCCGCCGGTGTCGGGCTTCGCCATGGAGGCGTCGCTGCTGGTGCAGATCGCGCGCGACATCCCCTCGGCCCGCACCATCAAGCTCGAGGATCCGCCAACGCCACTCAAGACCGCGAAACTGCTCGAAGCCGCCGGCGACGTGCCGCTGACGATTTTTGGCGGACTCGGCGGTGTCTACCTGCTCGAAGAACTGATGGCGGGCTCGGCCGGCGCGATGACCGGCTTCGCCTATCCCGAGATCCTGGTCGGCATCGTCAGCAAGTGGCAGGCTGGCGACACGGACGGCGCCGCCGACCTGTTCTATCGCACGGTGCCGCTGATGCGCCTCGAGTTCCAGGAAGGCATCGGCATGGCCGTGCGCAAGGAAGTGCTCAAGCGTCGCGGACTGATCACCAACGCCTCGACCCGCGCCCCGGGCGCGACGATCGATCCCGGCACCCGCGCCGCACTCGATCGGCTGATCACATGGACCGCAGCACAGGAAGGACTGGCATGGATCTCGGCCTGACCGGCAAGGTGGCCATGGTGGGCGGCGCGAGCCGCGGGCTCGGCTTCGCGGTCGCGAAGGCACTGGCCCAGGAGGGCGCGCAGGTCTCGATCGCGTCGCGTGATGCCGCGCGCATCGACGCCGCGGCGGCGCAGCTGCGCAACACGATTCCGGGCGCGCAGGTGCTGGCGGTCCCGGTCGACGTGCGGACCGCCGAAGACCTCATCACCTGGCACGAGACGACGATCGAGCGCTTCGGCGGTGTCGACCTGCTGTTCGTCAACGCCGGCGGCCCACCGCCGGGTCCAGCGCTGTCGTTCGACGACCAGGCGTGGCAGGGCGCCGTCGATCTGCTCCTGCTCAGCGCGGTCCGCATGATCCGGCTGGCCGTGCCGGTGATGGCTGCGCGCGGCGGCGGCAGCATCCTGATCACGACCTCGTCGGCGATCAAGGAGCCGATCGCCAACCTCGCGCTGTCCAACGTCGTGCGAGCCGGCGTCGGTGCGCTGGTGAAGACGCTCTCCAACGAACTGGCGCCGCAGCGCATCCGCGTCAACAACCTGATTCCGGGGCGCATCGACACCGACCGCGTGAAGGAACTCGACGAGGGACGCGCGAAGGCCTCGGGCATCGACCTCGGCGAGCAGCGTCGCCGGATGGAGGCCAGCATCCCGCTGGGGCGCTACGGCGCTCCCGACGAGTTCGGCAAGGCGGCGGCCTTCCTGCTGTCGGACGCCTCGGCCTACACGACGGGCGCGTCGCTCCAGATC
>DATJTM010000170.1:0-2509 GCA_035503395.1 Luteitalea sp. | reverse complement strand
TGGCGACGTCGCCCGACGATTTGGCGGCGGCCGCGGCCAGCGAGGTGATCGCCCTGCTCGACAGCGCGATCGCGTGGCGGGGCGAAGCGCACCTCGCACTCTCGGGGGGACGCACACCGGCAGCCCTCCATCGAGTGCTGGCGTCAACGCCATTCGAAGGCTGGCCGTTCGTCCACGTGTGGTTCGGCGACGAGCGGACGGTGCCGCCCGATCACGCCGACAGCAACTACCTGATGGCGCGCGAGACGTTGCTCGACCTCGTGCCGATTCCGGCCGCGCAGGTCCATCGCCTCGCCGGTGAGGACGAGCCGGGCGCGGCGGCGGCTGCCTACCACGAGGCACTGGCCGCGCTGGCGCGCGATCAGGAGCGTGAGGCGCCGACCTTCGACGTCTTGCTGCTTGGCATGGGCGCCGACGCGCACACGGCATCGCTGTTCCCGGGATCGCCGCTGCTGGCCACCGACGCTCCAGATACCTTCGCGACCGCGGTGGACGTGCCGAAGCTGTCGACCACGCGGCTGACGGTCACGCCCGCGACGATCAAGGCGGCCCGGGCGGTGCTGGTCCTGGTCGCCGGTGCCGACAAGCACGACGCACTCACACGGGCCCTCGGCGCCGACCCTCCGCTGGCCGATGCGCCCGTGACGTTGCTCCGGGACGTGCCCGGCGACGTCGCCTGGTACGTCGATCGCGCCGCCCTGTTCGGCGTGTAGACAGGCCGGCAGCCAAAGGGCAAGACGGTCGAAAAGTGCAAATAGAGCGAAAAGGCTGAACGTCAGTCCAGAGGGACGATGTCGACCGTGGCTTCTCCTGGCGACAGCCTCAGGAGGGCGAGGCTGGGGACGACGTCGAAGCGGCGCGGGCCGGCAGCTCCCGGATTGACGACCAGGCGCGTGCCGACCCATTCCACCACCGATCGGTGCGTGTGGCCGAACACGAGGATGTCGGCATCGGGGTAACGACCCGTCAGGAGTTTCGGTCCGGGCGAGCCCACTTCGTGCCCGTGGCTGACGTGAATCCGCCAGCCTTCCAGCGTGAGCCAGCGGTGTTGATCGAGTTCCGGGGTATGCGGATCGTCGACGTTGCCGTACACCGCCTGCACCGGTGCGACGGTGGACAGTTCGATCAGGACGTCGCGACTGCCGACGTCGCCAGCGTGCAAAATCAGCTCGACACCGTCGAGTCTGTGTATCACGGACGGTCGCACCAGCCCGTGCGTATCGGAAATCAGTCCAATCAGCATCGGCATGCGTCTTGTATTGCACCGGCCGGGCTCGAATGTCCACTTCCCATCAGGATCACTCCATCGTCACCCCGATTCACGGGCGGTATCTCCTTCGTGTGCCGGAGTCGCCGGAGCACGGACCGGCGCGCAATGCGCCGATGATCGTCGGCTTCCACGGGTACGGTGAGTCGGCCGACGTCCACATGGACCGGCTCGAGGCCATCCCCGAACTGGCCGACTGGACGCTCGTGAGCATCCAGGGTCTGCACACCTTCTACGGCAAGCGCCGGGAGGTGGTGGCCAGCTGGATGACGACGCAGCAGCGCGAGGACGCAATCGAGGACAACCTGCGCTACGTGCGCAGCGTGGTGACCGAGGCGATTCATCAGACAGGGGAGCCGCGCGCGCTGGTCTATGTGGGGTATTCGCAAGGCGTGGCGATGGCCTGGCGGGCGGCCATCCTCGGCGCCCGCCGCATCGATGGCCTGGCGGTCTTCGGCGGCGACGTGCCGCCTGAACTCGGTGTGCGGCCACTGACGCAGTGCCCGCCTGTCCTCATCGGGCGCGGCAAGGACGACCCGTCGTACACGGCGCCGCAGTTCAAGGCCGACCTCGACATGCTGGCCAGCCGCTTCGTGGCCGTCGAGCCCTACGAAGTCGCCGGCGCCCACGGCTGGACCGACGCCGTCGGCCGCGAAGTCGGTGGGTTCGTGTCGCGCCTGGTCAACCCGTCAGCCGCAGGGTTCGTGCCCTAGCTCGCAGGTAGGGACGCGCCGCCGGCGCGTCCGTTCAGCGGCCGCCTCGGCGAGGCGGCCCTACCGATTCCTCAGCCCGAGTTCCTCAGCCCCGCCGTGATGCCGGCAATGGTGCGCACCAGCGGTCGCACCGCGTCGGGGTCGCCGGCACGGTGCGCGCGCAGCAGCGCGATCTGCATCGCGTTGATCGGATTCACGTAAGGGTTCCGCAACCGGATGGTCCGCTGGATGACCGGGTGGCGGTCCAGCAGCGTGTCGGCCTCGACGATCCGCAGCACGACGTCGGTCGTGCGGGCATGCTCGTCGGCGATCTTCGCGAAGTGGCCCTCCGGGTCGGCACTCGCGGGGACCAGGTCGAGATACGCGCGGGCGATCTCGAGGCTCGACTTGGCGAGCGTCATCTCGAGGTTCTCGACCAGCGATCGGAAGAACGGCCACTCCCGATAGAGCCGTCGCAGTTGTTCCAGCCCGGTGGCGGTGTCGAGGAACGGTGCCAGGCCGCTGCCGCAGCCGTACCACGCCGGCAGCA
>DATJTM010000169.1:0-17692 GCA_035503395.1 Luteitalea sp. | reverse complement strand
CCGCACGCTGGTGCGCAGCGAAGCGGGCATCGTGCTCGAGCCGGGCAAGGAGTACCTGGTGGAAGCGCGGCTGGGTCCTCTTGCACGCCGGGAACAGCTTGCCGGGCCCTCGGAACTGATCGCGGCGCTCGGGCGCCTGCGTGGGCCATTGCACACGCGCGTCGTCGAGGCGATGACGACGAACGAAACCATCTTCTTCCGCGACGTCGAGCCCTTCGAGGTGCTCAAGCGCGAGGTCCTCCCGGCAGTCATCCAGGCGCGGCAGGCGACCCGGCGGCTGCAGGTGTGGTGCGGCGCGGCGTCGACCGGGCAGGAGCCGTATTCGATTGCGATGACGCTGCTCGAACAGCCCGCGCTCGCGTCCTGGACGATCGACATCCTCGCCACCGACATCTCGACCGACGTGCTGGCGAAGGCGCGCGCCGGCAAGTACTCACAGCTCGAGGTCAATCGCGGCCTGCCCGCAACCCACCTCGTGAAGTACTTCACCAAGCAGGGCCTCGAGTGGCAGCTCAACGACCGGATCCGGTCGATGGTGCGGTTCGAGCAGCTGAACCTGATGCGGCCGCTGCCGTCGATGGCGGCCCCCGACATCGTGTTCCTGCGCAACGTCCTGATCTATTTCGACGCGGCCGACAAGAGCGCCATCCTCGGCCGCGTACGCGCGGTCATGCGCCAGGACGGGTTCCTGTTTCTCGGCGCGGCCGAATCGCCGCGCAATCTGGACGACCGGTTCGAGCGGCTGCCGTTCAGCAAGACCGGCTGCTACCGCATCTCGCCCGAGGCCCGGCCGGCCCTGCGGGCCCTCGCGTAAGCCGGCCGGAGGACGTCATGCAGTTCCTGGAAGACGAAATCGTTTCGCTGACCCAGTACATCTGGGGCGCCACCTTGAACCTCGATGCCATCCCCGGCGGCGCGTCCACCACGACGATGGGCGGACGCACACTGGATGGCGTCATCAACATCACTGGCGCCTGGGCCGGCGCGCTGGTGCTGCAGGTCCCCGAGCCTCTCGCACGGCGGTCGGCGGCGGTGATGTTCGAACTCGACGAGCAGGTGGCGACGCTCGAGGACATGCAGGACGCGGTCGGCGAGTTGACCAACATGACCGGCGGCAACGTCAAGGCGTTGCTCGAGGGCACGTGCCACCTGTCGTTGCCGGCAGTCGTGGAAGGACGCGATTACTCGATCCGCGTGCCTGGCAGCGACGCGGTCACCCGCGTGACCTTCGACGTCGACGGCGAGGCGTTCGTCGTCAGCCTCCTCACGCGGCGGACCGAACGTCACCCCGCGCCCGTCGTCGCGAGCGACGTCGACGCCGAGCCGCTGCACATCCTCTAGACAGGAGCACAGGAGCACAGGAGTCAGGAGCGCGGGAGTCAGGCGCACAGCAAGGCGGCACTCCTGACTCCTGAATCCTGATCTCCTGTTGTCCTGAACAAAAATCCCCGCCCGCGACGTGCGCGGACGGGGTGGGGGATGGCTTTGGGGGATGGAGGGCCCGACCGACGTCGGAGTCAAAAGGGCAAGAGGTCGAACAGATCGAAATCAGAAGCGTGACGTGACGCGCGAGCAAGGATGAGGGCCGCCGACGCACCGGCGGCCACTCGTGCCTCCTGCTTACGTGAAGCTGGCGCCGGCCGGGTCGGCCAGCCAGGTGAAGGCCGGGTTCGGACCGTCGGCGCCGCGCACGAAGTCGACGACCCAGCTGCCCTGCCAGTTCGAGAACTGGAACTTGTCGCCCTTGACCCAGTCGACCTTGTGGCCGAGGTCTTCCATGCCCTGCTTGACGTTGGCGTTGAACCAGCTCTCGGCCTCGGTCTTGGTGGCGGGGACGGCGCCGGTGGCGCTCGCCAGGCTGGCGAAGGCGTCCTTGGCGGACTTCTCGACGTTCTGCTCGCGGTCGAAGTTGAACCCTTCGAACAGGTCGCGGCGGAGCGTGCCCTTGCTCAGCGGCTGCGCCGCGGCGTTGCCGGTGGAGGCCGCCAGCGTGCCACTGGCCGTCTGGATGCCGCTCATCAGCTGCGAGAGGAACGAGCCGAACTCGTCGGAGCCGAGCTGCCCGTCACTGTTGGAATCGAAGGACTTGATCAGGGACTTCGCGAGATCCTGAACGGCGGTCGCCGAGGTGGCCTGCACTGAACTCATGGTGTCGCTTGCCTCCCGGGAGCGACGGCTCCCGCGTACGGCCCTCTATTGAGCAAGCGAGGTGCCAGCCGGGCGCGGACCTTCCCGCCCAAGGCCTCAAGAAGCTGCGCGGCCGGCCGATTAGCGACGAATCCGGCGTATTTCGCTCGATTCCTCTGCCTGGCGCCGGCCGATGGCCACGTCAGACGAATTGCGGTCGGATGGCTTCGGTGGCGAAGCGACCCTGCGAGAGGTGTCGACGCGACGACAGCCGCGTCCGGGAACCCGCGCTTCGCACACCTCCCTGGGATTGCCACGGGTCTTGGTATCCTCCGCAGATGACGTTGACGGCATCGACGCGCGTGCTCGCCCTCACCCTGGGGCTCGGCCTGACCACCTTGACCTCGGCGCCGCGCGCCGAAGAAGGCAAGACCTACGGTGACGGCGTCTCGCTGAAGACGGCGACCCCGGTCGCCACGCTGCTCGCGACGCCCGCACCACACGTCGGCAAGCCGGTGCGGGTCGACGGCGTGGTCTCGAAGGTCTGCCAGTCGATGGGCTGCTGGCTGGAGATTGCCGACGAGAAAACCGGCCGCGGCGTCGTCTTCAAGGCGAAGGATGGCGTCATCGTCTTCCCGAAGGACGCGCCGGGGCGCAAGGTGTCGGCGCAGGGCGTGTTCGAGGAGATCGCCACGTCGGCGGTCCGCGAATCGCACGGCGAGCACGCCAAGTCGGCCGAGAACAGCGGCAAGCCGACGCCAGCCGCTCCCACGGAGAAGATCTACTGGGTGCGGGCGACGGGCGCGGTCCTGTACCCATGACGCCGACCCGAGGCTCGGCCCTGCCGCCCGACGTCCTCGCCGCCCAGCAGCAGAAGGCCGACATCATCGGCGTGCCGTCCGCCCGACGGCACATCTTCCTGTGTTGTGACCAGGCCAAGCCGAAGTGCTGCGACCGCGAGCGCTCGATCGTCGCCTGGGACTATCTGAAGGCGCGCCTGCTGGCGCTCGGTCTCGCCGACCACGGCGGTGTCGCCCGCACCAAGGCCAACTGCCTCCGCATCTGCGAGGGCGGCCCGGTGGCGGTCGTCTATCCCGAGGGGGTCTGGTACGGCGCCTGCGATCCGCCGGTGCTCGAGCGGATCATCCAGGAGCACCTGATCGGTGGGCAGGTGGTGGAGGAATATGCGATCAGCGTTCAGCCGCTGCGCGGCTGAACACCCACGGCCTTCGTCATTCGGCCGTCGGCCTTCGCATGCGCATAGTCGTAGAGCAGCGACGGCCGAAGTCCGAACTGCGAAGCGGCCGACGAAAGCCGTCAGTGAACGGTGTAGGGTCCTCGCAGATCGAATTGCGCGATGGTGACGTCGAAGCCCTCGCCACTGGGCGTGATCATCTGGTAGGTGCCCACCATCGAACCGGTCGGCGTCGTGAGCGGGCAGCCCGACGTGTATTCGAAGGACTCGCCCGGCATCAGCACCGGCTGTTCACCGACCACGCCCGGCCCCTTCACTTCCTCGACGTGGCCGGCGCCGTCGGTGATCACCCAGTGACGGCTGATCAACTGCACCGTGAGGTCGCTCGTGTTCTCGATCGTGATCGTGTACAGGAAGAACCAGTGATGGCGCTCGGGGGACGAATGTTCCGGCGAGAAGCGTGCGTCGACGCTGACGCGAATGCCACGAGTCGTGCTGGTCGATGCGCTCATTGCGGGCAACGCGCGGGGGCCGTCGTCATCGGGCGATTGTAGTATGGTGCCGCCGGGAGAGTGCGGGGTCTGCCGGCAGGTCGAGGTCGTGCGCTCGTCGCGCGGTAGCGAGTTCTATCTGTGCGGACGCTCTCGCGTGGATCCGTCGTATCCCCGGTATCCGCCCCTGCCGCGACGCGCCTGTCCCGGGTTCGACCCGGCGCCGGTCGACGACGCCTTCACGTCCATGTCCAGCCCTGCTCCTGTTCTGATTCGCCCGGCGACACCGGCCGACGCGCCGCTGATCCTCTCGTTCATCGAGCAGCTCGCCGACTACGAGCGTTTGCGCCACGAGGTGATGGCCACTGAGGACGCGATCCGCACGACACTGTTCGGCCCGTCGCCGGCCGCCGAGGTCATCATCGCGACGCTTGGCGATCGGCCGGTCGGCTTCGCGCTCTTCTACTCGACGTATTCGACGTTCCTGGCCCGGGCCGGCATTCACCTGGAAGACCTCTTCGTCGTTCCCGATGCCCGCCAGCACGGCGTCGGCCGGGCGTTGCTGACGCGACTGGCCGGCATCGCCCACGAGCGCGACTGCGGCCGCCTCGAGTGGAACGTCCTGGCCTGGAATGCGCCCGCCATCGGCTTCTACCAACAGCTCGGGGCGTTTGTGCTTGACGAATGGCAGACCTACCGTCTAGATCGGGATGGCATTCGCGCGCTGGCCGCAGCGTCGGTGCCTCACTCGCACCATGACTGACGCGCCCGGTACCCCTCCGCTGGACGACGACGCCTTCGACTCCGATCCGGCTCTCGATGCCACGGTCGAGCTGCTGAGCCGCGCGCAGCAAGGCGACGGCGACGCCGTCAACCTGCTCTTCAGCCGCTATCTGCCGCCGCTCCGGCGGTGGGCGCGAGGCCGCCTGCCGCAGTACGCGCGCGATTTGCTGGAGACGGAGGACCTGGTCCAGGAAACGCTGGTGCATGCGTTCCGGCGCCTCAAGGGCTTCGAGATGCGGCACGACGGCGCGCTGCATGCCTACCTGCGCCAGGCGGTGATCAACCGCATCCGCGACGAAGTCCGTCGCGCGCAGCGACGGCCGCCGCCCGAAGAACTCGAGGCCGACCAGCACACCGACAACACGGCGTCGCCGCTGGAATCGGCGATCGGCACGCAGGCAGTCGAGCGCTACGAAGGCGCCCTGTCGCGGCTCCGTGAGGAGGACCGGCAGGCGATCGTGGCGCGGGTCGAGCTCGGGCTGTCGTACGCCGAGGTGGCGCAGGCGCTCGGCAAGAGCTCGCCGGATGCCGCCCGCATGGCGGTCGCGCGTGCGCTGGTCAAGCTGGCGCAGGAAATGGGCAAGTCGTCGGCGCCCCCGGAACCGAAGTAGCGTGTCCCGCCCGCATCCCGACCTGCGCAGCTTCCTCAGACGGCTGCGCGGCGACGGCGATCTCGTCGTCGTCGACGCACCGGTCGACGCCCGTCTTGAAGTCGCCGAGATCCATCGGCGCGTGATCGCCGCGGGTGGACCGGCGCTGCTCTTTACCAACGTGCGCGGCGCCGGCTTCCCGCTCGTCACCAACCTGTTCGGCACACCTGGACGCGCCGCCCAGGCCTTCGGCGACCGTCCGCAGGCGTTCATCGAAGGACTCGTCGGACTCGTCCGCAACATGCCGCCGACGCCGGCCTCGTTGTGGGAAGCGCGCGGGCTGGCCGCAGCCGCCACCCGCATCGGCACGCGTCGCGTCATGCACGGGCCGGTCAGCGAGGTGATGACCTCGGAGGTGCGGCTCGATCGCCTGCCGGCGCTGACGCTCTGGCCGGAAGACGGCGGCCCGTTCGTGACGTTGCCGCTGGTCTATACCGAACATCCCGAAGGCCACGGTCACAACCTCGGGATGTACCGCCTGCAGGTGCATGGACCATCGCACACCGGCATGCACTGGCAGATCGGGAAAGGCGGTGGCTTCCATTACCAGCTGGCGGAAGCGCGCGGCGTCCCCCTGCCCGCGACGGTATTCCTCGGTGGTCCGCCGGCACTCATCCTGTCGGCCATCGCACCGCTGCCCGAGAACGTCCCTGAACTGCTGCTGGCGTCGCTCATCGCCGGCCACAAGCTGCCGATGGTGCACGGGCAGGCGCCGCATCCGCTCGTCGCCGATGCAGAGTTCGCGCTGATCGGCGAGGTCGCCCCGCGCGTGCGGCAACCCGAAGGCCCGTTCGGCGACCACTACGGCTACTACTCGCTGCAGCACGACTATCCGGTCTTCCAGGTCCGTCGCCTCGCGCATCGGCACGACGCGATCTATCCGGCGACCGTGGTCGGCAAGCCGCGGCAGGAAGACTTCTTCATCGGCGACCTGCTGCAGGACCTGTTGGCGCCGCTATTCCCGCTGGTGATGCCGGCGGTGAGACAGTTGTGGAGCTACGGCGAGACCGGCTACCACTCCCTCGCGGCCGCCGTCGTGAAGGAACGCTATCGCCGCGAGGCGATGAGCAGCGCCTTCCGGATCCTTGGCGAAGGGCAGCTCGCCCTCACCAAGTTCCTGCTGCTCACCGACCGCGACGTCGACCTCAAGGACTTCCGTGCAACGCTGACGCACGTGCTCGCCCGGACGCGGCCCGAGACCGACCTGTACGTGATCGGTAACCTGTCGATGGACACCCTCGACTACACGGGGCCGAAGATCAACGAGGGGTCGAAGGGTGTGCTGCTCGGACTCGGCGACCCGGTCCGCGACCTGCCGTCGACGTTCCAGTCGGCCGATCTCCCGTCGGGTGTCACCACGGTGCGCGTCTTCTGCCCAGGCTGCGTCGTCGTCGACGGACCGGCCTACGCGGACGAACCAGCGGCCGCCTCGCGCATCGCGACGCATCCGGCGTTTGCGGACTGGCCGCTCGTGGTCCTGAGCGACGAACCGCTGCGCGCCACCGCCAGCGAGATGAACTTCCTGTGGACGACGTTCACGCGCTTCGAGCCGGCCGCCGACATCCACGCGGCAGGGCAGCGCGTCGTGCGGCACCACGTGAGCTATTCGGCGCCGATCGTCATCGACGCCCGCATGAAGCCGCGGTTCCCGAAGGAAGTGGAGTGTGACCCGGACACCGCCGCGCTGGTGTCACAGCGGTGGAAGCAGTACTTCCCGCATCGGCGCGTCGAGATGGGCGACAGCAGCCGCGGCCATCTCGATCCGCCAGCCTCGAAGTAGTCCACCAACGTACCGTCGGCCAACGTCTGCGCGCCGCAGCGCGGCCTCTGTCAATGAGAATCGCAAACTAGGTAGGGACGCGCCGCCGGCGCGGCCGTTTGTTGTTTGGCGGACGGCTCGGCGAGCCGTCCCTGCCTAATGACCAACCGGCCGGCTACGGGTTGACCGAGGCGTCAGGGCTGCGTCGACTTCCAGTCACGCCACAGCCATCGCAGCGTGTCGGGGAGGATGGCTCGCCCGTGCCGGTTGCTGTGGAAGCCCTTGCCGTACTCGAAGCGATAGTCGTATCCGGCCCACGCCAGTGAACCGGCCAGCGACAGGTTGGCCAGGGGCCAGCTGCCATGCACGTTGTCGAGATCGTTGGCGCCGTCCTGCAGGAAGACCCGAATCGGCTTGCGGGCGGTCTTGCGCAGCAGCGCCTGATAGTTGTGCCCGCCCTCGCGCAGCGACGCACCGCTGGCGATGTTGGTGAAGCTGCCGATCCACGACACCACCTTCGAGAACTGATCGGGGCGCTCCCACGCAACCGTGAAGGCGCAGATCCCGCCGCTGCTGGCGCCGACGATGGCGCGGCCGGCGGCGTCGGTTCGCAACGGCACCTGTCTGGAGACCTCCGGCAGAATCTCGTCGAGCAGGAAACGCGCGTAGCGATCCGACAGCGCGTCGTACTCGGCGCTGCGGTTCGATCGGCCATCGGCGAACGCGCCCGGATTGATGAAGATGCCGACGGTCGGCGGCATCTCGCCACGGGCGATCAAATTGTCGAATACGGTGGGCACCCAGGTGCGCACGCCGGCGCCGTCCTGGAACACCATCACCGCAGCGGGGCTGCTGCCGGCGGCCTTCGCGGGGACGTACACCCACCAGTCGCGCGTCGTCCCTTCGAAGATGCGGCTCTTGAACGCCGGCTGCTGCGTCGTGATGCCGCGCGCCACACCGGCCTGCTCGACGCTGTCGGCGTGCACGTCGTACACCTCGAGCTGCCCGCCACCGAAGCGGCGTGTGCCACTGAGGAAGTGCCAGCTGAAGGCATCCCCATGCGCCAGCGTCGCGACGGCGGCAAACACGCCGCTGTCGCCGATGCGCGTCAGCCGCCGGGTGAAATGGACGCCGTCCGAACCGACCGTCAGCACCGCGTCCGGAGGTGCGGCGACTTCGGCGGCCCAGGCGACGGTGGTGCCTTCGACCTTCGGGGCGGCTCCGGCGAGGAGGGCATCACGGCCACCGAACCACTCGCGGACACGATCGGCGAGTCGAGTCGCCGCCGGGCCTGTCGGCGCGGCCGCGAGTTCCCGCTCCAGCGACTGCGCCGTCAATGACGACGACGTCTCCTGGGCGAGCGCGACGGGCGCAGACGCGAGGAGCGCGCACAGCGCCAGGACGACGCGCGTCATGCGCCGAACGAACGCAAGAAGAGCTCGGCGACGGCTGCCTTGCCTGCGTCGGTCATCGTGCGCGTGCCCGTGCCGGTGAAGTGGGCATGGCCGATGCGCGGCAGGTCGTCGCCCTGGCGGGCCACCCACTGCCGGTCATCCCACGAGAACCAGCCGTTCTTCTCCTGATCGAAGACGTGGAGCGGTTTGTTGCACAGCTTGGCGAACTCCGCGCCCCAGCCGGTCCCACCTTTCACGTGGGTGTCAGGGAGGATCGTGCCGACCACGAAGATTTCCTGACCCGAGTTGATCTGGTACCAGATGCTCTGCAGGACCTTGCGGAAGGTCGGCGTGTCGCTGAAGCGCCGGTTCATGAGCTGCGACACGTACGCGAGGCTGACGTCACCGGCCTTCAGTTCCTCGTGATTGAGGATGCGCAGGCCACGCGTGCGTACCGTCACGTGGCCCTCGAACCCGAAGTTCACTTCCTCGATGCCGAAACGCTCCGCCTGGGCGCCGAATTCCGCTTCGGCACCAGGGGCGCCACCGCTGAACAGGATGTAGTCGCTACGATCCACGTCGCTCCTCGTCGGGAAGTCTGGAGGGCGCCAGTGTAGCCTGCCGGTTGCCGTTCCGGTAGGGCGTTCCGGTACGATGGGCGGCGTGACTCGTCTCCCGACCGGCCTGCTCCACGACACCCCGTTTGCCTCGGCTCCCGGAGCCCCGCGCGCCAGGGCCGACGTGCCGGAAGGCGAGCGCTGGAACCTGCTCGACATCTTCCCGGACTGGACGGCCTGGAAGGCCAGCTACGACGACCTCGACGGTCGAATCCAGCGGTACGTCTCACGCAAGGGGACGCTCGCCAGCGGGGCGACGCCGCTCCTCGAGGCGCTCCGCGAGAGCGACACGATGGGGCAGCTGGCCTACAAGGTGTGGTACTTCGCGTCGCTGGCTCACGACGAGGACCAGCGCGACAACCAGATCGGGGCACGGCGCCAGCAGGTCCAGCTGCTGTTCGCGCAGTGGCGGCAGGCCACCGCCTGGTTCAATCCCGAGTTGCTGACCGTGCCGCTCGACACGCTCCGCGGCTGGATGGACGCCGACGCCGGTCTGGCCGTCTACCGCTTCATGATCGAGAACCTGTTCCGCCAGCAGGAGCACGTCCTCGACGAGCGCGGCGAGCACCTGTTGTCGCTGGCCTCGCAGCTGACCCGCGTGCCCGACGATGCCTACGAGGCGCTGTCCACGGCGGACATGCGCTTTCCGACCATCGAGCTCAGCACCGGCGAACAGGTCCAGGTCACCTATCCGCGCTATCGCCAGCTGCTGGCGACCAATCGCATCCAGGCCGACCGTGCCAAGGCGTTCGAGGCGCACCACGGCGCCTTCGACGCGTCACTGAACACGTACGCATCGCTCTACAATGGCGTGCTGCAGCGTGACTGGTACCAGGCCAGGGCCCGCGGCTACGCCACGACCCTCGAGGCGGCGCTGCACGGCGACAACATCCCGCCCGCAGTCGTCGAGAACCTGATCGCCTCGGCCCGGGCCAACGTCGGCGCCTTCCAGCGCTACGAGAAGCTGCGCCGGCGCGCGCTCAAGCTCGACTCCTACCATCTGTACGACGGCTCGATCCCGCTCGTCGACTTCCGCGAGCACTATCCGTACGAGCAGGTCGTGCAGTGGATCGTCGAGTCGGTCACGCCGCTGGGCGCCACCTACCAGCAGCGCCTGGCCGAGGGATTCAGCCGCCGCTGGGTGGACATCTACGAGAACGACGGCAAGCGCTCCGGGGCCTACTCGGCCCCTGTGTACGGCGTCCACCCGTACGTGCTCATGAACTACAACGACACGCTCGACGCGGCCTTCACCCTGGCCCACGAGATGGGGCACTCGATGCACACGGTGCTGTCGCACGAGCGGCAGCCCTTCGTGTACTCGGACTACACCATCTTCGTCGCCGAGGTGCCGTCGACGTTGAGTGAGGCGCTGCTGCTCGACCATCGACTCGCGCACACGACCGATCCGCTCGAGCGCATCGTGCTGCTGCAGCACGCCATCGACGGCATCACCGGCACGTTCTTCACACAGGTGATGTTCGCCGACTACGAGTTGCAGGCGCATCGCCTCGTCGAGGCAGGGGAGCCGGTCACGGCCGACGTCCTGAGCGAGCTGTACGACACGACGCTGCGCGCCTATCACGGCGACGCCATCGACTACGACCCGCTGTCACGGGTCACGTGGGCGCGCATCCCGCATTTCTTCGGATCGCCCTACTACGTGTATCAGTACGCCACCTGTTACGCGACGAGTGCCCGCCTGCTCGTCGGCCTGCGCGACGCCGATGCGGCGACCCGTGAGGCGACGATCGCCCGCTACCTGGAACTGCTCGCGGCAGGTGGCAGCGACTACCCGATGGCGCTGCTCCAGCAGGCCGGCATCGACCTTGCCGAGCCCTCGACGGTCGGCGCCGTCGGCTCGCTCCTCGATACGCTCGTCGACCAGCTCGAAGAGGCCCTCACGGCCCGCGGGCTCCTCTGAAGACCGCCCATGCTTCGTAAACCAGTCGTCCTCATCACGGGGGCGGGCGGGGAGATCGGTCACGGCCTGATCACCCGGCTCGCCGCCTCCGGCCGTCAACGCATCGTCACCCTCGACCTGACCCGCCTGGACGGCGAGATCGGCAAGCTGGTGACGCGCGAGTTCACCGGATCGATCCTCGACACGGCGCTGCTCGAGCGCATCCTCGCCGAGTTCGAGATCGACCTGGTGTTCCATCTGGCGGCGTTGTTGTCGACGCGTTCGGAGTTCACGCCGGTGATGGCGCACCAGGTGAACGTCGAAGGCACGTTGACGCTGCTCGAGTTCGCACAGAAGGAAGGCGAGTCACATGGCCGGCCGGTCGTGTTCGTCTATCCGTCGAGTATCGCGGCGTACGGACTGCCGGATGCCGAGACGCGCAAGAGTGCGGGCCGTGTGCACGAAGACCAGCACACGACGCCGACGACGATGTACGGCTGCAACAAGCTGTATTGCGAATTGCTCGGCACCTACTACGCCCGCCATTACAAGCAGCTGTCGGCAGCACCTGCCGCCAGTCGCGTCGACTTCCGCGCGATCCGCTTCCCGGGCTTGATTTCAGCGGCGACGCTGCCGTCGGGCGGTACCTCCGACTACGCGCCGGAGATGCTGCACGCCGCGGCGCGCGGCGAAGCGTACGACTGCTTCGTGCGCCCCGATACCCGCATCCCGTTCATGGCGATGCCCGACGCCGTCGAGGCGCTGCTGAAGCTGGCGGCGGCGCCTCGCTGGGACCTGTCGCGGACGGCCTACAACATCGGGGCCTTCAACCCGTCAGCGGAGGAAGTGCGTTCGCGCGTGTTGCAGGCATTCCCCGATGCGCAGATCGGCTTCGAAGTCGACACCAAGCGCCAGGGCATCGTCGACAGCTGGCCGGAGGACGTCGACGACTCGGCGGCCCGGTCGGACTGGGGCTTCTCGCCGGCCTACGGGTTCGATCGCGCGTTCGACGAGTACCTGCTGCCCGCGATCAAAGCCCGCTACGCGTCCGGCACGTCCGACTGACGTTCGTCGCGTCATTCGCCGACCGGCGGCGCCGCTGGCCGGAAGCGG
Source organism: Luteitalea sp. (assembly GCA_035503395.1). GTDB lineage: Bacteria > Acidobacteriota > Vicinamibacteria > Vicinamibacterales > Vicinamibacteraceae > Luteitalea. The sequence goes on along the minus strand of DATJTM010000169.1, from coordinate 5,660 downwards.
CTGGCCGCGCTCCTGTCGCGTCCGTATCGTCACTGTGGGAGCGGCGACGTGACGACGATGACGATGGACAGGGGCCGGTGGGATGGTGGGTGGCAGCCGCGGTGGGCTTCGGTTGAACACGGCGGCGTGGTGGCGGCGCTGATGGCGGGCCTGCTCGCGGCCTGGGCCACTGTCGCGCTCGTCACGGCGCTGCTCGTCGCACCCGTCCAGACCATGACCACGTTCGACACCAAGGGTGCCTGGGGCCTGTCCGACGCCGTCCGGCATGGCAGCGCCGTCATCGTCGGTGCGACCACCGGGACCATGCCCGATCGGGGCGCCCGATGAGCTGTCAGCGACGACCCGAGACCCGGCTCCAGACGGTCACGACGGGCGTGCTGCTCGTCGTCAGCGGTGCGCTGCTGCTGTCGCGGGCCCGGGGCTGGTGGCAACTGCAGAACGAATGGGCCTACTGGCCGATCGGCTTCGTGTTTCCGGGCATCCATCGGCTGGTGGCGCCGCCGCCCGAGCGCAACGTGGCCGCAGCCCTTGCCTGGTTCTTCACGGCGGCTGTACTGATTGCGTGGAACCTCCGATACATCCACCTGCGGATGCGTGACATCGTGCCTCTCGTCTTCGTGGCCGTCGGACTGCGGCTCTTGTACAAGGCCCGTCGCGGCGAAGGAGCGGCCTCGTGAGCGAACAGCGACGACGATCCGGCCGCCAGGCGCTGGCCGGCCTGCTCCTGCTCACGGTCGGCGGGCTGCTGTTCGCGCAGAACCTCGAGCTGCTGAACATGCGGCAGTACTGGCAGTTCTGGCCGGTCCTGCCAATCGGACTCGGTCTCCTGAAGGTGCTGCTCGGCGCGACCCGCGGCGACAAGGCCTTCGGAATCCTGTTGATCGCCTTCGGCGGCGGCCAGCTGGCGCGTGTGCTCGGCTACTGGTCGCCCGGGCCTGCCGATCTCGTCGCGTTGTCGTTGATCGCAATGGGCGGCTACTTCGTCGTCCGCGGCCTGTTCGGGCGGCCACCGGTCGACGTGAAGCCCGACTCGATGGACTGGATCTCCGGCTTCGCGGTGATGGCGGGATTCGAGCGGTCCAACAACTCACAGACCTTTCGCGGCGGCGACATCACCGCCGTGATGGGCGGTTGCGAGATCGACCTGCGCCACGCGTCGATGCGGACGCCGGCCAGCATCGACGTCTTCGTCATGTGGGGCGGCGTCGAACTCCGCGTACCCGAGGACTGGACGGTCGAATTGCGTGGCGTGCCGATCCTCGCCGGCTTCGTCGACAAGACCCGCCAACCAGCGCTCGCCACCGAGAAGCGTCTCGTGATTCGCGGCATGGCGCTGATGGGCGGCGTCGAAATCAAGAACTGACGTGCATCCCCTGCTCGGGCGCATCGCGCCGCTGCTGGCGTATCTGGGCTTGTGGGCGACGCTCGGCGGTGGTGTGGCACTGGTGCTCACACTGCGCGACGGCTGGACGCCAGGCGACGCGCTCCTCGTGGCGCTGCCGATCTGCGTCGCCTACGGGCTCGTGTGCCTGGCCGCCTGGTACGTGTGCCGTGCGTCTCCGCTGACCGGTGCCAGTACGGTCGGCCGGGTGCTGCTGGCGCACGGCGCGGCGGCGGCATTCACGAGCACGGTGTGGGTGGCGCTGGCGCAGGCGTGGTCGTTCACCGTGGCCCGCCATGGCGGGTGGAGCCGGGACACGACGCTGCAGTTGTTCATCGCCGGCGTCCTCCTGTTCCTGCTGTCGTCAGCGCTGCATTACGTGTTCATCGCGCTGGAGGCGCAGGAGGCGTCGCGACGGCAGGCGCTGGAGTTGGCGGTCCTTGCCCGCGAGGCGGAACTCCGTGCCCTGCGCGCCCAGGTGAATCCCCACTTCCTGTTCAACAGCCTGCACTCGATCGGCGCGCTGGCCGGCGCCCGGCCGGCGCAGGCCCGCGACATGGCGATTGCGCTCGGCGAGTTCCTGCGTCACAGCCTGCGGCTGGGCGGGCTGACGTCGGTGCCGTTGCGACAGGAAGTGGACCTGATGGCGCAGTACCTCGCGATCGAGCAGGTACGGTTCGGCGATCGCCTGCAGGTGCGGATCGACGTCTCCGACGAGGCCGGCACGTGTGCGGTGCCGCCCTTGCTGCTGCAGCCGCTGGTCGAGAACGCCATCAAGCACGGCGTCGCCGGAATGATCGAAGGCGGCCTGGTGTCGCTCGTCGCGACGTGCGAGGCGGGCGAGTGCCGCATCGAGGTGCACAACGCCTACGATCCCGAGGCGCAGCCGCGGGCCGGCACGGGCACCGGCCTGCGCAACGTGCGCGACCGCCTGGCGGTGCACTATGGCGGCCCGGCTCGTTTCGAGGCGGCCTCGCGTGACGATCGATTCACCGTGGTGCTCTGGTGCCCGTGGCAGGTGGAGGAGTCCGGCGTGTCCAATGCCGGCCATCGACGCGAGGAGCGTGCATGACCGGCAGGCCGTTACGGGTACTCGTGGTGGATGACGAGGCGCTGGCCCGTCAGGTGGCCGTGGAGTACCTCGCGAGCTGCGACGATGTCGTCGTGGCGGGCGAGTGCGCCAATGGGTACGAGGCGATCAAGGCGGTGAGCGACGACATGCCGGACGTGCTCCTGCTCGACGTGCAGATGCCGAAGCTGTCCGGGTTCGACGTGCTCGAACTGGTCGGGCCGGGGCCGGCCGTGATCTTCGCGACCGCGCACGACGAGTTCGCGCTGAAGGCATTCGAGGTGCACGCCGTCGACTACCTGATGAAGCCGTTCAGCCAGGCCCGCCTGTGCGACGCCGTGGCGCGGGCACGTCAGCGCTTGCTGACGCGTGGCGGGGCAGGGACTGACGGCCTCCGGACCGCCTTGCGCGCCGTGCGCACCGAGCGTCTGCTCGTGCGCGACGGCGGCAAGGTCTTCATCGTGCCCGTCGAGACGCTGGAATACGCGCAGGCGCAGGACGACTACGTGCTGCTGCGCAGCCAGGGCCGCAGTCTCCTCAAGGAGCAGCCAATCAGCAGCCTGGAGGCTCAACTCGACCCTGCGAAATTCGTCCGGATCCATCGGTCGTGGCTGATCAGCCTGGCCCATCTGGTCCGCGTGGAACTCGAGGCCAAGGACCGGCGAGTCGCCGTCCTGCAGGACGGCACGCGGGTCCCGATCAGCCGATCCGGGCACCAGCGCCTTCAGGACGTCCTCGGAGACTAGGCGCAGCGTGACGCACCGCGGCGCAGGCCGAAGCCATGCCGCGCTCGGGGCTTGAATCCGCACATCAACACATCTAGTTTTACGGATGTGAAGGACCTGTCTGCCTTCTGCCGCCTGCTTGGTGACGATGTCCGGCTGCGCCTGATTCGTCTGCTGGGCAAGGAGCAGCTCAACGTCAAGGAACTGACCGCCATTCTCGGGATTGCGCAGTCCGGGGTGTCGCGTCACCTGGGCCTGCTCCGCAAGAGCGGTCTCGTCGAGGAACGTCGCGAGGGCGGGTTTGCCTACTACTCGCTGCGGCCGGACGGCGCCGGTCAGGCACGACCGATGTGGGAAGCGCTCGAAGCCGCGCTGCCCGATGCCGACGCCGATCCCGACCTGCAGGCCGACGATGCACGGCTGCTGGAAGTCCTGCGCCTGCGCAAGGAGGACTTCCAGAAGCATGGCAGCAGCGCCGGGCAGCTGGTGCCCGGACGAAGTTGGGCGGCCTGGAGCCGGGCGCTCGGACATCTCCTGCCCAGGCTGACCGTCGCCGACGCCGGTTGTGGCGAGGGCTACCTGTCGATCGAGGCGGCGCGGTGGGCCGAGCAGGTCATCGCCATCGACAGTTCGCGCGACGTGCTCAAGCGGGCCCGGCAGCTGGCCCGCAAGCGCGACCTCCACAACATCGTCTGGAAGGAAGGGCAGATCGAGGCGTTGCCGCTCGACGATGCGTCGGTGGATGTGGTGTTGCTCTCGCAGGCGCTGCACCACGTGTCGCAGCCAGACGCCGCGCTGTGCGAGGCGGTGCGCGTGCTGCGTCCCGGCGGCACGGTGCTGATCCTCGAACTGCGGGCGCACGGGCAGGACTGGGTGCGTGAACGCCTGGGCGATCGGTGGCTCGGCTTCCGCGACGAGTCGCTCGAGGACTGGCTGTTCCGTGCAGGTCTGGAGGACGTCCGGGTCGAGGTCGGCGCTCGCCTGAAAGGGGATCCGTTCACGGTGCTCGTCGCCAGCGGTCGCAAGGCGAATGGAGGAGCGCGGGTGCGCGTCCGTCGACCGCCGGACGCGTGACGCGGCAACAGCTTTCCCGACGGCCGACGTCGCGGCGGCCAGGAGTGGCCGTGTGGAAGGCCCAAAGACCGCCCCATCGCGACCTTTTGCGTCCCTCCCGGCGGTCAACTGCGAGTGCGCACGGAAATTTCATGGCAGAGCTCTTGCCTATGGAAGAGATGGCGGCGCTGAAGGCGCCCCGCTCATTCTTCGAGGAGAAGCACTGCAATGAAGGTTCGTACGCTCATCGCCACCGGTATCCTGGCGGCCGTTTCCGCTCTCGCCGCCCCTGTCCAGGCTGCCACCATCAATTTCGGCGTCGACGTTCGCGGCGACGGCAGCACGGAGCAGGTCGGCTTCTATGACGGGCAGCCGGCCAAGGGTGGCGACACCGGCTACGTCCTCTCGCTGTTCTCATCGTCTCTGACCGTCGGCGTCGCCACGCCAGGCCTGGCGGGCGCGACCATCCATGGCATCGAACTGTTCATCGATGCCACGGACGTGGACTGCAACACCGACGGCTGCGACGGCGACAGCCCCGCCTTCGTGCGGTTCCGCCTCGTGCCTGGCGACGACAAGTTGACCTTCAGTGTCGGCTCGTCCACCCAGTACCTGGGAGACACCGGCTCGGCCACCCAGGTGCCGACCGAGTTCGGCCCGCTCGGCGACCGCGTGCTCAGCCCGTATCCGACCGACGTCGACAACAGCTTCTTCCTGACCTGGGTGCCGGAGGCCTCGGTTGCCGCGCAGATCCAGGCGGGGAGCCTCGACCTGTCGTTCAACTGGAACTTCGTCGACCTGGGCGACCTGATTCGCTTCGGCCGCATCGACGGCGTCAACCTGAAGGTCGACTACACGCCGGCGAGCGACGTGCCCGAGCCGACCAGCCTCGCGCTCCTCGGGGCCGCCGTGGCCGGAGTCGCGGCCCGCTGGCGCCGTCGGCAGTAGGACGCACCGCCACACACCGCGATCAGGCCACCCTGATCGCCGACGGCCGAGGCCTTTGCCTCGGCCGTTTTGTTTTGGAGGCGCTCAGGCCCTTGGCAGGGCCGGGGCTCGATCCGCTTACTTTTCGCCGCGTCGATGCCAGAGAGTTGACGCCCGCATTCTGTGAAGGTATCATCCATCCGGATAGAGCGATGAATTCATTGGCCACGCCGGTCCTCGCACACCTCAACGTCCTCGGCGACCTCGTGCGCGCCAGGTTGCTGCTCGTGCTCGAGGGCCAGACGGTGTCGGTGGGCGAACTGTGCGACATCCTGCAGCTCCCCCAGTCCACCGTGAGCCGACATCTCAAGACGCTCGTCGATGGTGGCTGGGCACAGGTGCGGCGGGAGGGCACGAGTCGCCTGTACTCGCTGGTCGTCGACGAACTGGATGCCTCGTCGGCGGAACTCTGGCGGGTCGTGAAGTCGCCGTTGATCGACGTACC
>DATJTM010000168.1:0-12950 GCA_035503395.1 Luteitalea sp. | reverse complement strand
GCGCCCTGCGTTAGCTTTCGGGTTAACGTGGGAGTTCCGAGGAAAGTCCGAACTCTGCAGAGCGGTGTGCCGGATAACGTCCGGGAGGGTGCCCCGTTCAAGCCTTCGGGCTTGGGTGGGAGTAACTCGACGGCCAGTGCCACAGAAAACATACCGCCCCGGCAACGGGGTAAGGGTGAAAAGGTGCGGTAAGAGCGCACCGCGCGGCCGGTGACGGACGTGGCAGGCAAAACCCCGCACGGAGCAAGACCAAATAGGGAGGCGCTCGAGGACGGCCCGTCCGAAGCCTCCGGGTAGGTTGCTCGAGGCCGTCAGTAATGCCGGTCCCAGAGGAATGATCGCCCGCCTGCAGGCCTTCACCGGTCGGCAGGCCGACAGAATTCGGCTTATCGGACGACTGCCGCACTCTTCACGGGCCTTGGGAAGCGCTCACTGATTGTCGTCCTCGAGTTCGGAGAATACTGAGAGCATGGCGTTCTACTTGGTGACGGGCGGCGCGGGATTCATCGGGTCGCACATGGTGGAGACCCTGCGCGCGCGTGGCGAACGAGTGCGCGTCGCAGACAGTCTCATCACGGGGAAGCGTCAGAACCTGGCGCACATCGATGGCGTCGAGTTGGTCGAGGGAGACCTGGCGGACCCCGACTTCGCGCGCCGGGCCGTCGACGGAGTCGACTATGTGCTCCATCAGGCCGCCATTCCATCGGTTCCCCGGTCGGTGGACGACCCCATCACGTCCAACCGCGCCAACATCGACGCAACGCTCAGTGTGCTCGTCGCGGCACGCGATGCGGGCGTCAAGCGAGTGGTGTATGCGGGCAGTTCGTCGGCCTACGGCAACGCTGCGGCCCTGCCGAAGCAGGAAGACATGGCGACCGCGCCGCTGTCCCCCTACGCCTTGCAGAAGCTCGTCGGTGAGCAATACATGCAGATGTTCACCGCGCTGTACGGCCTGTCGACGGTCACCATCCGCTACTTCAACGTCTTCGGCCCGCGGCAGGATCCGTCATCCGCCTATTCAGGCGTGATCTCGTTGTTCACCCGTTATCTGGTCGAGGGACGCGCACCGACCATCCATGGCGATGGCGAGCAGACGCGCGATTTCACTTACGTGAACAACGTGGTCGACGGGGCACTGCGTGCCTGCACGGCGAGTGCCGACGTCAGCGGGAAAGTGATCAACGTCGCGACCGGCTCGAGTATCTCGCTGAACGAGCTGTTCCGAACGATCGCGTCACTCACGGGTGCGCAAGTCGAGCCGGTATACGGCCCGACCCGCGCCGGCGACGTCCGCGACTCGCTGGCCGACATCACGCGCGCTCGCGACCTCCTCGGCTACGCGCCGAGCGTCTCGCTCGAAGAGGGCCTCCGCGCCACGGTCGCGTGGTACGCGGCGACCCAGCAGCCCGCCTAGCCGTCCAGCCGCGTGTCCGCCACGACCCCTCCCGCGCTGGCCCGTACGCTGGGCACGTGGGAGTTGTGGGCCATCGCCGTGGGATTGGTCATCTCCGGCGAATACTTCGGGTGGAGTTACGGGTGGGCCTCGGCCGGTCCACTCGGCTTCTTCGTGACGTCGGCGCTCGTCGCGCTGATGTACACCGCCTTCATCTTCAGCTTCACCGAACTGACGACGGCGATTCCACACGCCGGCGGTCCATTCGAATACAGCCGCCGCGCCTTCGGTCCGATCGGCGGCTGCATCGCCGGCGTCGCCACGCTCATCGAGTTCCTGTTCGCACCACCGGCCATCGCGCTCGCGATCGGCGCGTACCTGCACGTCCAGTTCCCGGCGCTGGAGCCGCGCTGGGTCGCGCTCGGCGCGTACGTGGTGTTCACGGCGCTCAACATCGCCGGCATGCACGTGGCGGCGCGCGTCGAACTCGTCGTCACGGTGATCGCGATCGTCGAACTCCTCGTGTTCATGGCGGTCGTCGCACCCGGCTTCTCCTTCGCGTCGCTCGCGCGCGGTGGCTGGAGCGGCAGTGACACGTTCGGCATCCATGCGCTCGGCGGTATGTTCGCGGCCGTCCCGTTCGCCATCTGGTTCTTCCTGGCGATCGAGGGCGTGGCGATGGCGGCCGAAGAAGTCCGCGACCCGCGCCGGTCGATTCCGCGCGCTTACATCGGCGGCATGCTGACGCTGGTGGTGCTGGCCGCGGGCGTGATGCTGGGCGCGGGTGGGGTAGGCGACTGGACGACGCTCGCCAACGTCAACGACCCTCTACCGCGTGCGATGGCGCGCGTCGTGGGAACGTCGAGCGGCTGGCTACACATGCTGGTCTGGCTCGGGCTCTTCGGACTGGTGGCGTCTTTTCACGGCATCATCATCGGTACTCGCGGCAGATGTTCGCGCTCGCCCGCGCGGGCTACCTGCTGGCGCGGCTGGCCGTCCTGCATCCACGATTCCAGACGCCGCACCTGGCGATTCTCGCCGGGGGTGTCGTCGGCGTCATCGCCATCTTCAGCGACGGGGTGGTGCAACTGGCCGGGCAGCCATTGACCGCGGCGATCGTGACCATGTCCGTCTTCGGCGCCATCGTGATGTACCTGATGAGCATGGCGGCGCTGTTCCGGCTGCGCGCGTCCGAGCCTGGCCTGACGCGCCCATTCCTGGCGCCTGGCTATCCATGGTCGCCTGCCACTGCTCTCGTCCTCGCGGCCGGCTGCCTCGTGGCGATGATTTACTTCAATCCCGCGATTGCCGTGCTGTTCGCCGTCCTGCTGGCCAGCGGCTGCGCCGGATTCCTAGTCTTCGGGCCCGGCCGGGCGACAGGCAGCACGCCGGTAACCTGATTCGTTCGCTATGGCTTACGCGCACACCGTCGGGCAGGTCCGCTACGTCTTCGACGACCTGCGTTCGCTGCTCGCGAGGGCGACGCCGCTCCGCTCGGGTGATCAACTCGCCGGCGTCGCGGCCGGTTCGGCCGCCGAGCGCGCGGCCGCCCAACTCGCGCTTGCCGACGTGCCGCTGCGCACGTTCCTCGATCACGTCGTCGTGCCGTACGAGGATGACGAGGTCACGCGGCTGATCATCGATACACACGACGCGGCCGCGCATGCCGAGGTCGCCCACCTGACCGTTGGCGGGCTGCGCGACTGGCTGCTGTCCGACCTCGTCGGCGCCGAGGTGCTGACGCGCGTGTCGCCGGGACTGACGCCGGAGATGGTCGCGGCGGTCGCCAAGATCATGCGCGTGCAGGACCTCGTGCTCGCTGCGCGCAAGGCACGTGTCGTCACGCGCTTTCGCAACACGATAGGGCTGGCGGGCCGTCTCTCCACACGGCTGCAGCCCAATCATCCGACCGACGACCTCGCCGGTATCGCGTCGAGCCTGTTCGACGGGCTGTTGTACGGCAGCGGCGATGCCGTGATCGGCGTTAATCCGGCGACCGACAGCGTCGTGCGCGTCGGCCGTCTGCTGCGCATGCTGGACGCGGTGATCAGCCGCTACGAGATTCCGACGCAGAGCTGTGTGCTCGCCCACGTGACGACGACCTTGCGCGCGATCGCCGACGGCGCACCGGTGGACCTGATCTTCCAGTCCATCGGTGGCACCGAGCAGACCAACCGTGGTTTCGGTGTGTCGCTCGCGCTGCTGCGCGAGGCGCGCGACGCGGCGTTGTCGCTCCAGCGTGGGTCCACCTTCGCGACCGGCCGCGGCACGCACTTGATGTATTTCGAGACCGGCCAGGGCAGTGCGCTGTCGGCCGACGCACATGCGGGCTGCGATCAGCAGACGATCGAAGCGCGCGCCTACGCGGTGGCCCGCGCGTTCGATCCACTGCTCGTCAACTCGGTGGTGGGGTTCATCGGGCCCGAGTATCTGTACGACGGCAAGCAAATCACCCGCGCCGGTCTCGAAGACCACTTCTGCGGCAAGATCCTCGGCCTGCCGATGGGAGTCGACGTCTGCTACACGAACCACGCCGAAGCCGATGCCGACGACAGCGACACGCTGTTGACGATGCTGGGGGCGGCGGGCTGCACGTTCGTGATGGGTGTGCCTGGGTCCGACGACGTGATGCTCAACTATCAAAGCACGTCGTTCCACGACGCGTGGTACGTGCGCCGCGTACTGGGGCTGCGGCCGGCACCGGAGTTCGAGCAGTGGCTCGAGCGGATGGCGGTCGTCGACGCCGCGGGCCAGCTGCGCGAGCACCCGGCGGGCGTTCCACCGTCGTTCTCCCGGATTCTCGGAGAGGGCTAGTCGTGGCCGACGTCATCATCGGCAACCCATGGCAGGCGCTCCGTCGCCACACACCGGCCCATCTCGGCCTCGGCCGGGCCGGGGTGAGCGTACCGACGTCGAGCCATCTGGCCTTCAGCGTGGCGCACGCGCTGGCGCGCGACGCCGTGCATGCGCGGCTCGATGTGGCCGCGCTCACGTCCGAGATCGAGGCGCTCGGATTGCGAACCGTTGCCGTACGTAGCCGAGCGACGGACCGGGTGGCCTACCTCCAGCGACCCGACTTGGGGCGTCAGCTGAATGCCGAGGACGAGGCGCGGCTGCGCGGCCTCGATTCGGGCGCTCCGTGTGGTCCGGCGGATGGTGGCGACATCGGACAACAGACAGGCAGTTCTGCGACGCGCCACGACGTGGTGTTCGTGCTGGCCGACGGCCTGTCATCACCAGCAGCGCAGCGGCACGGTCATGTCGTGATCGCCGAAGTCGTGTCGAGGCTGCGCCGCGACGCACGGTCCTGGCGGATCGGGCCGGTCGTGATCGCCGAGCAGGCGCGCGTTGCCCTCGGCGACCCGATCGGCGCGGCGCTGGACGCCGCGATCACCGTCGTGCTGATCGGCGAACGTCCAGGGTGGAGCGCACCGGACAGTCTCGGCATCTACGTGACGTGGGCACCGCGCCCGGGCCGGCTCGACGCGGAGCGCAACTGCCTGTCGAACGTGCGACCGGACGGCCTCCCACCCGTGGTTGCGGCCGAGCGCCTCGGCACACTGCTCGAGGACATCCGGACGCGACGAGCGTCCGGGATTCACGTCAAGGACGAACAGCCGGCGCCGGAGCAACTGCTGACGCCGCCATTCCTCATCGGCGACGTCTAGGCTTCCGCCGCCCGTCGCCGCCGCGGGTAACTCGCGTTACCAGCGACATCTCCAGTTCACGCGCTGGCGGCCTGCGCGCGCGTCGTCAAGGCCGCCGCCGGCATGCGTTCTGCGCGCCGATCTTCAAGTCAGTCAACGTTTACGCGTGTCGACGCGGGCGCGTGCGAGCGGCGGCCCGCGCCTTGCTCATGACTGGCAGCGGCGCGGCCCGGCAGCCATCGGATCGATTGCGGGCCAACCTCCCGGCGCCGCCGGTGCCGCGCCACCTCACTTCACCAAAGGAGTCACTCATGTCCCCATCGATCGTCGCCCTGCTGCTCGCCCTGTCGTTGCCACTCACGTCGGTGCCGCGCGTCGGCGTCGTGCCTGCCGCGGCCTTCGCGCAGGAGGCCAAGGCGCCCGCGCCGACCACGCCCTCCGTCAACGTCAACGCCGCCACGGCGCCGCAGTTCGAGGCGCTGCCCGGCATCGGCCCCAGCATGGCCCAGCGCATCGTCGCCTTCCGCGAGAAGAACGGCCCGTTCAAGAAGCTCGAGGATCTGATGAACGTGCAGGGCATCGGCGAGAAATCGTTCCTCAAGCTGCGGCCGTACCTCACGCTCGGCGGCGGTGATGCCAAGCCGGCCAAGTAGTCCAGCCCCAGCGAGGCGCTCCGGTCGGGGCGCCTCGCTGCTCGAACTGCTGGTCGCGATGAGCCTGTCCCTGCTGGTCGGCCTGGGCGCGTGGCAGGCGCTCGCGGCGCTACGCGACGAGCGATCGTCGCGCGAGGCGGCGCGTGGGGTGGTGGCGGACTTGCGCCTCATCGCGATAGACGCCCGTCGGCTCGGGCGGGCTCACGCCGTCGACATCGAACTGGCGCCGCCCGCTCGCATGCGCGTGCTTGCCGACGGCAACGGGAACGGCGTGACGTCAGCGGACATCGCCGCAGGCATCGACGCCGTGGTCGCGCCGTGGCGATTGCTGTTCCGTGAGGGCGCCGCCCGTCTGGCCGTCGATCGTGACCTGCCGGAGGCCGACGGGTCCGGCGTGATCGCCGCGGGCAGCTCGCCGCTGCGACTCGGGGTCGCGCCCCGCATCGTGTTCACGCCGCGTGGCACGAGCAGTGCCGGGTCGCTGTACGTGGCAGGCCTCGGTGGTCGGGCGTATGCGATTCGACTCCTGGGCACGACGCAACGGGTGCGCTTGCTGTGCCTCGCCGGCACCACATGGGAAGTCTGCTGATGACCACGCACGTCATTGGTGAGAGGCGACGGGAAGCGCGCATGGATGCCTCGTCGAGGCCAGGGGCGATGCCGCATGTCCCCGGCGTGCGCGTGATCGAAGTCATCGACGCCTCGGCGCATGGACTCCGCTGCCGTATCGCACACCCGGTCCGTCCGGGCCGCACGATGCCGCTCCGGCTGGCGGGCCACGGCGACCGCACCGTCCAGCAGGCCCTCGTGCTGCGCTGCGAAGTCTGTCGACTGACCCGCCTGAGCGTGCAGTACGAAGCCGCCTGGGCACTGGAGAAGGCATGGCGATGGTGAGTAGTAAGTACCCACTCGGCATCTTCGCTTCACCCGCAGCAGAGCCGTGGGCGTTGACGATGGGCGGTGGGGTGGCGAATGGGATGAAGACGATGGCGTGCGGCTTGGAAGAGAGGATGGGTAGTCGACCTGCGTCCGGGTCGTCCCGGCGAGGAGCGCCCATGACCGACACCCCAGCCCCTGTCACGCTCGACCCGCTCCGTCTCCTCGAGCCCGCGATCGTGGTGTTGCGGGCCGAAACGGATGCGAGGGAGGGCCTCGAAGCCCTGCTCGCACAGCTGTACGGCATCAAAGGGGCAGCGATCCATCTGCGCGACGAACCGCTCCGCATGGATCGTGGTCGGCTGCTGTTGCCGGGTGGGTCGGAATCGCTGCGGGTGACGGCCGCGGGTCCCGCCGATGTGGTGGCGCGTACACGCCAGGTCGTGGCGCTGCTGCACGCCCTCGTGCCGCTGTTGCGGGATGCCGAGCGCAAGGCCGACACGCGCAGCGTTCTGGAGGCCGTCGACGCCAATCACGGCGGGCTGCTCGGCGTGACGCCGGTCATGCGGCAGTTGCACGAACGCATTGCGCGTGCGGCCCGCAAGTCGTTCACGGTGTTGATTCAGGGGGAGAGTGGTGCCGGCAAGGAACTCGTGGCGCGTCAGGTCCACGCGCTGAGCACGCGATGCAGCGGGCCCTTCGTGCCGATCAACTGCGCCGCGATCGTCGAGTCGTTGCTGGAGGCCGAGTTGTTCGGGATCGAGGAGCGGACGGCCACCGGCGTGCGTGGCCGGCGCGGGCGCTTCGAGCAGGCCGACGGCGGCACGCTCTTCCTCGACGAAGTCTCGGACCTGTCGGCCTCGGCGCAGGCCAAGCTGCTGCGCATCATCCAGGATCCGACCGTCGAGCGCGTGGGCGGGCATGGCAGTCGTCGCGTCGATGTCCGCATCGTGGCCGCGACCAATCGTCCGCTGCAGACGTTGTGCAAGAGCGGCGAGTTCCGGCGCGACCTGTTCTACCGGCTCAACGCCATCGAGATCGACGTGCCCCCGTTGCGGGCCAGGCGCGACGACATCCCGTACCTGTGCGAGGCGATCCTGCAGCGATCGAGCGACGGCCAGTCATACCGAATCGCCCCCACGGCCCTCGAAGCGTTGATGGTGTACGAGTGGCCTGGCAACGTCCGCGAACTGGAGCGCGTCCTCGAGCGTGCGATCACCCTGGCGGGAGGAGAGGCGATCCAGATCGACGACCTGCCGTCGGACGTGACCGGCCGTTACCGCGAGGCGTTCGCCGCGGTCGATGAGCACGACGACACCATGCGGGCATGGGGGAGCCGGCATGCGCGGATGGTGTTGCGCCGTACCAACGGCAACAAGCGCGAGGCCTGCCGCATCCTCGACATCAGCTACCACACGCTCCAGGCGTACCTGGCCTACAAGGGGCCGCGCGGCGACGCCGGACGGACCGAACCGCCCGACGTCGGTCCCTACGACTCGCGTGGCGCCGGCGGGCCGTCCATGGTGCACGATGGCGGACCGGGGGACGCTCGACACCTCGACACGCCTGTTCTAGAGTGACGGAGATCTCATCACGTGCCCGCCGGATTCGGCGGAATGGCAGGGGCGCCAGCGATGGCGCCCGTCACCTCGGAGACTTCCATGCCGCACTCTCGTTCGTCCTCCCGCCTGCAAGTGTCCCTGGTGGCGCTTGCGGCGACCGCCGCGCTCGGCGCGAGCGTCCTCGCGTCCTCGACCGCCCTGCGTCCGGTGGCCGCTGCTGCACAGTCCACCGATAACACCCTGACGGCGCAGGAGAAGTCTGCGGGGTGGCGCCTGCTGTTCGACGGCACCTCCACCAAGGGCTGGCGTAACGCGCATGCCGACACCTTCCCGTCGAAGGGCTGGCAGGTGAAGGACGGCCTGCTGACGGTGCTCGAGTCCGGTGGTGGCGAAGCCGCGCACGGGGGCGACATCGTCACGCTCGACGAATACGGCGACTTCGAGTTCAAGGTCGACGTCCGCTTGTCCAAGGGCGCCAACAGCGGCATCAAGTACTTCGTCACCGAGAAGCTCGGCACGCCTGGCCGCGGCTCCGCCATCGGCCTCGAGTTCCAGCTGTTGGACGATGCGGTGCATCCGGACGCCAAGGCTGGCCGTGAGGGGAACCGGACGTTCGGGTCGCTGTACGACCTGATCGCGGCGCCGGCCAGCAAGCCGGTCAAGCCGATCGGCGAGTGGAACACGGCCCACATCGTCTCGAAGGGCACCAAGGTGGAGCACTGGCTGAACGGCACCAAGCTGATCGAGTTCGACCGCGCCAGCGATGCGTTCAAGAAACTGGTCGCCACCAGCAAGTACAAGGACTACAAGGGCTTTGGCGAGGCCAAGAGCGGCCACCTGTTGCTGCAGGACCACGGCAACAGCGTGTCGTTCCGCAACGTCAAGGTGAAGGGCGCCGCGCTCCCGAACACGTAGGCGCAACGGCCGGGCCGGCGTCCTTGAGCGCCGGCCGCCGAGCCTGTATCTTTGAAGGGTTGCGACCGCCACCCGGTCGCAGCCCTCCACTGCATGGCCGACGCACAGACCGCCCTGAAGCAGACCCCGCTGCACGCGACTCACCTCGGCCACAAGGCGCGCATGGTGCCGTTCGGTGGCTGGGACATGCCTGTCGAGTACAGCGGCATCACCGATGAGCACATGGCGGTCCGTACCCGGGCCGGGCTCTTCGACGTGAGCCACATGGGCGAGATCGAGATCGCCGGTGCCGACGCGCTTGCGGCGGTGCAGCACCTCTCCTCCAATGACGCATCTCGCCTTGCCGTCGGGCAGATCCAGTATTCGGCGCTGACCACGCCCGAAGGCACGTTCGTCGACGATCTGCTCGTCTACCGCATGGCCGACGACCACTTCCTGCTGGTCGTCAATGCCTCGAACATCGAGAAAGACTACGCCTGGATCCGCACCCAGGTGCAGGGCTTCGCCGACGCGCCGGCCGTCAACACGAGCTCGCGGTATGCGCTGCTCGCGCTGCAGGGGCCGGTCGCCGCCGAGGTCCTCCAGACGTTGACCGCGGTGCCGCTCGAGGAGATGAAGTACTACTGGTTCGCGCCCGGCGAAATCGCCGGTGTGCGCGGCACCATCTCGCGGACGGGCTACACCGGCGAGGACGGCTTCGAGGTGTTCGTGCCGCCGGCGCAGGCCGCGCACGTCTGGCAGGCGATTCTGCGCGCCGGTGCCGAGGCGGGTGTGGTGCCGGCCGGACTCGGCGCGCGAGACACGCTGCGGCTCGAATCGTCGATGCGGCTGTTCGGCAACGACATGGACGAGACGACGACGGTGCTCGAGGCCGGCCTCGGCTGGATTGTCGGCTGGAAGAAGGCTGATTTCACCGGCGCCGACGTCCTGCGGGAACAGAAGGCGAACGGTGTCTCGCGCACGCTGGTTGGCCTCGAGATGACCGATCGCGCGATCGCGCGGCACGGGTACCCGGTGGTCGTGGACGGCGTCTCAGTAGGGACGGTGACCAGCGGCACCCAGACACCTTTCCTCAAGAAGGCCATCGCGATGGCCTACGTTCCGACCGATCTGGCGCCGGCCGATCGGGAGGTGCACGTCGAAGTGCGGGGCCGTCTGGCTGCCGCTCGCATCGTTCCCATGCCGTTCTACAAGCGGCCGAGGAGTTGACCCGTCGATGTATCCCGCCGAGCTGAAGTACACGAAGGACCACGAGTGGATCCGCGTCACCGGCGATACCGCCGACGTGGGCATCACCGACTACGCGCAGCAGCAGCTGGGTGACGTCGTGTTCGTCGAACTGCCGCAGGTCGGCCGCGTGCTGACGCAGGGCGAAGTCTTCGGCACGATCGAGTCGGTGAAGGCCGTCTCCGAGTTGTTCTCGCCGGTCGCCGGTGAGGTGGTCGCGGTCAACGACGCGTTGACGAGCGCCCCCGAGCAGGTCAACAGCGAGCCGCACGCGGCCTGGATCATCCGGGTCAAGCCGAGCCAGCCGTCGGATCTCGACGCGCTGCTCGATGCGGCGACCTACGACGCCCAGGTCGGCTAGCACCGGCCTCCGTTGTCTCCCCGGGAGGGCCTGCGGCCCTCCCGCCCTCTCGTGTCCGTCCAGCATTCCTCAATGACCCGAACGGCTTCCGACGCGTTTGCCCTGCGCCACATCGGCCCTCGACCCGACGACCGCGACCGCATGTTGCACGACCTCGGCGTGCCGTCGCTCGATGCCCTGATCGACCAGGTGGTGCCGGCCCACATCCGGCGGACGACGCCGCTCAGCGAACCGGCGGCCGAGACCGAGGCCGAGTTCCTCACCCGGCTGCGCAGCCTCGAGGCGCGCAACGATCGGTTCCGCTCGTTCATCGGGGCGGGGTATTACGGGACGCATACGCCGTCCGTCATCCAGCGCATGGTGCTGGAGAATCCCGGCTGGTACACGCCGTACACGCCGTACCAGGCCGAGATTGCCCAGGGCCGTCTCGAAGCCCTGCTGACGTTCCAGACCGCGGTCAGCGACCTCACCGGCATGGATGTCGCCAATGCGTCGTTGCTCGACGAGGCGACGGCCGCGGCCGAGGCGATGACGCTGCTGCGTCGGGTGAGCAAGAAGCCCGCCTCGGCGCTGCGCTTCGTGGTGGTCGGCGACGTCTTCCCGCAGGTCAAGGCGCTGCTCGAGTCGCGGGCGGAACCGCTCGGGCTCGAGGTCGTGTGCGTCGCGGCCGACGCCGTCGAGATCGGCCCGGACGTCTTCGGCGTCCTCACGCAGTATCCGGACGGACATGGCGCGGTGGCCGACATCGGCGCGCTGATCGCGCAGGCGCACGACGCGGGCGCGCTCGTCGCCGTCGGATCCGACCTGCTGGCGCTGACACTGCTCGTGCCACCCGGTGAACTGGGCGCCGACGTCGTCTACGGCTCGGCGCAGCGCTTCGGCGTGCCGCTCGGGTACGGCGGGCCGCACGCGGCCTTCTTCGCCACACGCGAAGCGTACGTCCGGCAATCGCCCGGCCGCATCATCGGGGTGTCGGTCGACAGCCAGGGCAGTTCGGCTTACCGCATGGCGCTGCAGACGCGCGAGCAGCACATCCGCCGCGAGAAGGCGACCAGCAACATCTGCACGGCGCAGGCGCTGCTGGCCAACATCGCCGCGTTCTACGCCGTCTTCCACGGCGCGGACGGCCTTCAGGCGATCGCGGCGCGCGTGCATGGCCGCGCACAGCAGCTCGCCACCGCGTTGACGGCGATGGGGCTCACGCAGCACAACGCCGCCTACTTCGACACGCTGCGCGTCAGCGGCGTCGACGCGGCCGTCCTGCGCAGGGCCGCCGAATCGGCGCAGATCAACTTCCGATACCTGGCGGACGGCTCGGTCGGCATCAGCCTCGACGAGACCACGACGGCAGACGATGTGTCAGCGGTGGCGAACGTATTCGCCAAGGTGGCGGGACGCGGCACGCAGCTGGCGGCCGACGATGGCACGGCGATCCCGGAGACGCTGCGCCGGACGTCGAGCTACCTGACGCATCCGGTGTTCACCGAACATCGGTCCGAGCTGCAGATCACCCGGTTCATCCGTCATCTCGAGCGCCGTGACATCGGCCTCGACACGTCGATGATTCCGCTCGGGTCCTGCACGATGAAGCTCAATGCGGCGGCCGAGATGCTGCCGATCACGTGGCCCGGGTTCGCGTCGTTGCATCCCTTCGTGCCGGTGGAGCAGGCGTCGGGCTACCAGGCGATCTTCCGCGACCTCGAGCGCATGCTGTGCGACATCACGGGCTTTGCCGCCGTGTCGCTGCAGCCCAACTCCGGCGCGCAGGGTGAACTGGCCGGCCTGATGGTGATCCGTGCCTACCACCGCGCGCGCGGTCATGCGCATCGCAACGTCGCGCTGATTCCACAGTCGGCACACGGCACCAACCCGGCCAGCGCGGTGATGGCCGGCATGAAGGTCGTGGTCGTGGCCACGGACGCCAACGGCAACGTCGACCTGAATGATCTTCGCGCCAAGGCCGACCAGTACGCCGACACGCTGTCGTCGCTGATGGTCACCTATCCCTCGACGCACGGCGTGTACGAGGACGGCATCCGTGAGATCTGCGAGATCGTGCATTCGCACGGCGGGCAGGTCTACATGGACGGCGCCAACATGAACGCGCAGGCCGGGCTGACCAAGCCCGGCGACATCGACGCCGACGTCTGCCACCTGAACCTGCACAAGACGTTCTGCATCCCGCACGGCGGCGGCGGACCCGGCATGGGCCCGATCGCGACGGCCGCGCACCTCGCGCCGTATCTGCCGGGGCATCCGCTCGCGCCCCGCGGCAGCCAGCCGGTCGGTCCGGTGAGCGCGGCGATGTACGGCTCG
>DATJTM010000167.1:0-4555 GCA_035503395.1 Luteitalea sp. | reverse complement strand
GCTCCCCGTCACGCAACGGCTGATCAGACCGTCGACATGCTGCGTGCCCTGCTCGCAGAGCGCTTCGGGCTGGTGGTCGCGGCAGAAACACGCGTGCAGCGCGTGTACGCCATGCAACTCACGTCTTCAGCGCCGTCGCGGTCGCCTGCACGTCCCTGCAACCCGAAGATGCCGATGGACGACGTGGTGATCGATGGCGTGGCTGATGACACACCGCCGTGCGGCTTCGTCATCGCACGCGGGCGGATCGACGCGCGGGGCGTCGATGCGACCGCCCTGGCGGACACGCTGGGGTCATTCCTCGGTGCTCAGGTCGTCACGGATCCGTCGCCGAATCGGTTCGACCTGCGACTGCGATGGACCGACGGGCACGCCCTGGAGGATGTCCTCCGCAGCCAGGCGGGCATCGTCCTCGAGCGGGAGGCTCGCGCGGTGCCGGTGCTTGCGGTCCGCGCAGTAGTGGCGCCGCCGCAATAGTCCTATTGGAGCATCCTTCATGAAACTCTGGATCGTCCTACTCACGGCCATCTCCCTCGTCGCACCGTCGGGCGCGTCAGCCCAGATACCGGCCGGCATGAAGGTCGGGATCACCCAATACCTGCAGGGTGCTTATGGCGGGCTCAAGTCAACCGTCCTGAACGCGGCCGAACGGATGCCCGAGGCCGACTACGGCTTTCGGCCATCGAGCGAGACACACGTGCGCACTTTCGCGCAAGTGGTGGCGCACATCGCCGCCTCGCAATTCAGCACGTGTGCCAGTCTGCGCGGGACGGCCAATCCAATCGCCGGACGCGACCTCGAGAAGGAGCTGACCACGAGGCCAGCCGCGCTCCGCATGTTGAGCGAGTCGTTTGCGCTATGCGACGAGGCGATTGAAAGCCTGTCGGATGCCAATGGCGGAGAGTACGTCAACGTCGGCCGCGGGCAAGCGGCACGGGCCGCGGTGATCGCCGGGCTGCTGGCGCACACGAGCGAGATGTACGGCATCAGCACCGTGTACTTGCGTGCCAAGGGGCTGGTTCCACCCGCGTCCCCTCGCTGACGGCGCGGCGTCGAGCGCAGGCTCGACGCCTTCTACCGCACTCCGGTCGCGCCGGGGCCCCGCAGCACACGACCGGCGCGCGCATGGGTGTGCGTGCCGCGGTCGATCACCACCGTCCCATTCACCAACACGTACTCGATGCCGGTCGCGTACTGGCGTGGCGCTTCGAACGTCGCGTGGTCGATGACGCGCGCCGCGTCGAAGATCGTGACGTCGGCCCAGGCGCCGGGACGAAGCAGCCCGCGGTCGAACTGCCGGACCTTGGCGGCGTTGGCCGAGGTCATCTTGCGCACCGCATCCTCGAGGCTCAGCACTGGCGTCTCGCGCACGTAGCGGCCGAGCACGCGCGGGAACGTGCCATAGAACCGCGGATGCGGATGGCCGGGCCCGACCTGCCCGTCGACGCTCACGGCGCTGCCGTCCGATCCAATCGACACGAACGGCTGGGCGAGCGCGTAGCGCATGTCGTCTTCGCTGTGGTGGAAGAACACGGTCGGCACCGAGCCGCCGTTCTCGACGAGCAGCTCGAAGAGCACGTCGATCGGCGGCTTGCCGATCGCCGCAATCACGTCATGCATCCGCTTGCCGGCGTACTGACGGTACTTCTCGTTCGACAGCGTGACGAGCAGCATGCCGTCCCACGAACCCGTGGCGGTGTAGTGGTTGTACCAGTCACCGAGTGGCACCTGTCCCAGGATTTCGGCTTCCAGGCGCGCGCGAAGTGTCCTGTCGCGGAGCCGTGCGACCAGCGCGGTGGCGCCGCCTTCGTGGGCCCACGGCGGCACGATGCTCGCGAGGTCGTTCTGGCCGGCGCGATACGGGTACACGTTGGCCTCGACGAGCTGCCCTTCGGCACGCGCGGCGGCGATCAGCCCGACCAGCTCCGGCATTCGTCCCCACATCGAGCGCTCGGCGATCTTGAGATGGATGATGTCCACCGGCAGCTTCGCCCGTCGTCCGATCGCAATGGCTTCCGCGACCGAGGCGAACACGCCCGTGCCCTCGGTGCGCATGTGCGTCGAGTAGCGCCCGCCATGGCGACCGGCGACTTCGGCGAGCGCGACGAGGGTGTCGGTGTCGATCCACACGCCTGGCGGTCCGCTCAGCGAACTCGATACACCGAACGCGCCGTCGGCCATCGCCTCCTCCATCAGGCGACGCATCGCGTCGAGTTCCGTCGCTGACGGCGGGCCGGCTTTCGGTCCGCGGACCTGCGTCCAGATCTGACTGGAGCCGACGTAGGTGCCGATGTTGGCGCTCACCCCGCGACGCTGCACGTCGGTGAAGTAGTCGCGCAGTCGCGGCCACCGCGCCGACGGCGCTGCCGAGCCGCCCTCGCCGAGCACCATCGTGGTGACGCCCTGACGCAGCATGCTCTGCCCGTCGGGATCGTCGAGCAGGGTGGTGTCGGAGTGGTTGTGGATGTCGATGAAGCCCGGCGCGACGATCAGCCCGGTGGCGTCGATGGTCCGCTTTGCCGGTGTCGCGACGCGACCGAGCTCCACGATGCGGCCGTCACGGATGCCGAGATCGCCATCGAAGGCCGGGTTGCCGGTGCCGTCGACGACACGGCCGCCGGTGATCAGGACGTCGAGGGCCGGCGACTGCGCGGTGGCCGTGACGATCGTCATCGCCACGGCGAGCGTGGCAACGGACAGGGTGCCAATCCAGGCGTTCACGTCATCTCCAGGGTTCGGACCCGCGAGAGGCGCGTCCGTGGCGTGCTGATCATGCCGTCACTGCGATGGCGAGTCATCTGCTGGCCGGGTTGGGACAACCGGCCCTACCTTCGTCCCTCTCGGGCCGGTTGGGACAACCGGCCCTACCTTCGCGCTCTCGGGCCGGGTTCGCGACAGCCGGCCCTGGCTTCTCGCGCTCGGGGCGGGTTTGGACGACCTGGCCTACGTCCTCAACTACTTCGGCGCGTAGATCACGGCGCCGGTTCGCTGATCGATCGTGACGAACGCATCGACGCGCGCAATCGGATACGTGCGCGTCGTACCGCCGGCCCACCGCACTTCGAGCGTGTCCACGCTGGTCGCCGTTCCGAGCCCCAGATGGACGCGCGTGTCCGACTGCGAGACCTGACCGCGGCCGCTGGCCACCTCACCGGAGATGCGTCGCCCGCCGACGGTTGCGGTGACGAGGCTGCCGATCGCGTCGCGCGGACAGCGCTGCGCCGGGTCGCCAATGAGGCGGATGGACAACCAGTGTCCCGCCGTTGCGCCACCGGCGTTCCGCGCCAGCGCCGGTGTGCCGTCGAGCACCCCGATCAGGATGTCGAGCGCGCCGTCGTTGTCGTAGTCGCCAATCGCCGATCCCCTCGCCGCGCGCGTGGTGGTCAGTGCCGGCCCGGCCGCGGCACCGATCTCCTCGAAGCGTCGTCCCTGGAGATTGCGGAACAGTTGCGCGCGTTGCGCGTACGACGAGCCCCACGGCATCTGGTCGACCTGCGGGTAGACGTGACCGTTGACCACGAGCAGGTCGCGCCAGCCGTCATTGTCGTAGTCGATGAAATCCGTCCCCCACCCCAGGAACGGCATCGAGGCGGTTGCCACTCCACTCGGATGGCTCACATCGTCGAACACGAAGCCGCCCTGGTTGCGATAGAGGACGTTGAAGTCGCCGGCGAAGTTGGTGATGTGCAGATCGAGGTGACCGTCGTTGTCGTAGTCACCGACCGCGATGCCCATATGGGCCTGCGCACGTCCACTGCCGTCGAGGCCAGCGCCCGACGTGTAGCTGACATCGGCGAACGTGCCGTCGCGGCGATTGCGATAGACATGGTTGGGACCGGAGTCGTTGGCGACGACGAGATCCAGCCAGCCGTCGTTGTCGAGATCGGCCCACGCCACGCCGAAACCGTAGCGGCGCTGCGTATCGGCAACGCCCGCTGGCGCCGTCGTCTCGGTGAACGTGCCGTCGCGGTTGTTGCGGAACAGGTGATCGACCTCGCCCTGCAGGCCGCGCGGACCGCACATCACCGGCGTACCGCGATACCGGCACACGCTGGCGCCACCGGTGTAGGCCGCGGCCATGCCCGGCACTTCGGCGGGCGCCGACGCAGTGGCCTTGGCGTCGGCAGGGGCCGTCGCCGGCGCCGGCGGCAGCTTCGTGACGTCGAGGGACACGTAACCCGACACGAACAGGTCGAGCCAGCCGTCGTTGTCGTAGTCGCCGAAGGCACAGCCGCTGGCGCCGCCCTCGACGGCCACGCCGGCACGCGGCGCGACGTCGGCGAAGCGAGCCGGTGCCGTCGCCTGATAGAGCCGGCTGGTCCCGATGTTGGCGACGAACAGATCGGCATCGCCGTCGTTGTCGTAGTCACCGGCGCAGACGCCCTGGCCCCAGCGACCGTTGGTCACGCCGGCGTCGATCGCAATGTCTACGAAGGTGCCGTCGCCGCGGTTCCGGAACAGCGCGGCTGGTCGGGTCGCGCCCATGCGCCCCGCCGCGACATCCAGCGTGCCGCCGTTCACCAGATAGATGTCGAGCCGGTCGTCGCCATCGACG
>DATJTM010000166.1:0-14169 GCA_035503395.1 Luteitalea sp. | reverse complement strand
GAACACTTACGAGGAACTGCGTCGAGGCCGGGGAGGGTCATGACGGCCGCGTGACGCCATCGCACATCATACCCCTCTAATCCCAGCCAATCACCTCATCCAGCGCCTCGGCCACGGTCCGAACGCCGACCACACTGCAGCCGGGGCCACCCTCATCGGGTGAAACGTTGCCGGACGGCACCACGCACCGATCGAAGCCCATCTGGGCCGCTTCGCGCACGCGCAGCAGCGATTGCCCGGTCGCCCGCACCTCGCCTGCGAGCCCTACCTCACCAAAGATAGCGGTGCCGGCCCGCACGGGCTTGTTGCGCATGCTCGAGACGACCGCGGCCACGATACCGAGGTCCGCTGCCCGCTCGTCGACGGTGAAGCCACCGGCGACGTTCACGAAGACATCCTCGCCGGCCAGGTTCAGCCCGGCCCGCTTCTCGAGCACTGCCAGCAGCAGGGCGAGCCGCTGCTGGTCGACGCCGTTGGTCATCCGTCGCGCGCTGCCGTAGACGCTGCTCGACACCAGCGCCTGCACCTCCACGAGTATCGGTCGCGAACCTTCCATACAGCAGAGCACCGCCGACCCGGGCGCGCCCGCCTGCCGCTCGGCCAGGAACAGCGCGGAGGGATTCAGCACCGGTTGCAGCCCTGCGCCGGTCATCTCGAAGACGCCCAGTTCGCTCACCGCCCCGAAGCGGTTCTTGACGGCGCGAACCACGCGATGGGTGTGGTGCCGCTCACCTTCGAAATACAGCACCGTGTCGACGACGTGCTCGAGGACCTTGGGCCCGGCCAGGCCGCCGTCCTTGGTGACGTGGCCGACCAGCACCGTGGGCAGGTTCTGCCCCTTCGCCGTGAACAACAGTTGGGTGGCCGCCTCACGGATCTGCCCGACGGTGCCCGGCGCCGATGTCAGCTTCTGCGAATAGACGGTCTGGATCGAGTCGACGATGAGCAGGGCCGGCTTGAGCCGCTGCACTTCGTCGAGGATGCGCTCGGTGCACGTCTCGGCCAGCAGGTACAGCGGCGCCTTCCCGACGCCGAGCCGCTCGCCACGCCCCTTCACCTGATGCTCGGACTCTTCGCCGGAGCAGTACAGCACCGGCCCACTCGCCTGCGCGAACAGTGCCGCCGCCTGCAGCAGCAGGGTGCTCTTGCCGATGCCGGGTTCCCCACCGAGCAGCACGAGACTCCCCGGCACCAGCCCGCCGCCGAGGACGCGGTCGAACTCGCCGATGCCACTCGAGATGCGCTCGGCCTCGACCATGTCGACGTCGGCATACAGCCGCGCCTGACTGTTCGCCGACCCGAGGCTCGGCCGCGACGCACCGGCCGGCGCCGGTGGCGCCACCGACTCCTCGGCGAACGTGTTCCAGGCGCCGCAGTCCGGACAGCGCCCCAGCCACTTCGGCGCCTGCGCACCACAGTTGGTGCAAGCGAATACCGTGCGCGGCGCCTTCGACATCAGCGCGCCACGCTCGCCCAACGACGAACGACGAACGACGAACGACGAACGCGGGAAAGCTCCCGCTCCGTCGTCAGGACTTCGGGACTCGACACGTCCTCACCTTACTGCAACCACCCTCATCCATCGGAGCGCTTCCTCGTCCGACCTGCCGTGGCGCGGCTGTTGCGCCGAATCGCGGAGACGATAGCGGCGACCTCATCGATCTCGTCCCGGAGTCCACGCAGCACCGCATCGTCCATGTCGACGAGCAGCAAACGGGCCCAGTAGTGGGCCTCGAAAGCTTCCTTTCTCGCCACGGACATCTTGTGGATGAAGTCTTTGCTTGTCTCTGCGGCTCTGGCCTCTTCGAGCTGAGCGCCGATCGACGTCACCGACCTCGCAAGCTGCCGAACGAGATCGCGATCGATGTACGCCCCCCGGAAACGGCGAGCCCAGCGTACGGTGTTGGCGGCCAGTTCAAAGACGCGGTCTTCGATGTCACGGCGTGTGCGCATGACCACGGCGTCGGCATCGGTTGTGCCACCTCGAACGCCGCAGAATCGCCAACATTCTGTTTGCAAGCCCGATGGGCGTGTGCAGGAACCTCAAGATCCGGCACGCTACGCGTTGCGACAACTGCTACGCGCCGACAATCCGACACCGAAATCACGGGCGGTGTACCACGTGATGGGCAGCCTGTCGCCTTCCACGACCGTCGCTGGCCGTTCCGCCGGTGGCGTTCGACGTTCGCCCTTCGATCCTGACGTACCGCTGCTGGCGTTCCGGTGTTCTTCGCTCGTCGTCCCGGCTTGCGTTCCGACGTTCGTCGTTCGTCGTTCGTCGTTCGTCGTTTCTCTAGCTGTACTCGCGTTCGATCCGCGCGCCGAGGCGGCAGAGGAGTTCCCACGGGATGGTGCCGATCGTGGCGGCGACTTCGCGGGCGTCGATGCGTTCGTCGCCTTGACGGCCGAGCAGCACCACCTCGTCGCCGGGCGAGACGTCGAGGCCGGTGACGTCGACGGTGATCATGTCCATCGAGACGCGGCCGACGACCGGGACGCGGCGACCGCGCACGAGGACGACGCCACGGTTGCCGAGGCGCCAGTCGAGGCCGTCGGCGTAACCCGCCGGCACCACGGCGATCGTCCGCGGCCCTTCGGCGGCGAACGATTGTCCGTAACCCACGGCTTCCCCGTCGCGGACGCCCTTGACCGCCACGATCCGGCTGTGGAGCGAGAGCACGGGCTCGAGTGGCAGCGTCGTCATCAGCGGCGGCGGCACGACGCCGTACAGGAGCAGGCCGGGGCGGACGGCGTCGAACCAGGTGCGCTCGTCGCGCAGCAACGCGGCGCTGTTGGCCGCGTGGGCCTCGGTGGTGCGCAGCCCGACTTCGGCGGCGACGTTGCGGGCGGCAGCGAAGTGTTGTTGCTGCAGGCCGAAGTGTTCGCTCTCCGGTTCGTCGGCCGTCGCGAAGTGCGTGTACAGGGCCTCGACCCTGAGCGCAGACGCTTCGAGGATAGGCGGCAGCGTGCGCCGCAGATTGTCGTGACGCAGGCCGAGCCGGTTCATGCCGGTGTCGATCTTGACGTGACAGCCGAGCACCGTCTCTCGCGCTGCTGCGGCTTCTGCGAGGGCGCGGCCGGCCCACGGCGACGAGATGGTCGGCGTCAACCGGTGCGTGAAGATGCCGTCGAGGTCGGAGATGCCGAGTGCACCGAAGACGAGAATCGGGGCGCGCACGCCTCCCTCGCGCAGCACGATGCCCTCGTCGATGTCGGCACAGGCGAGTATCGCCACGCCGGCCCGTTCGAGCGTGAGCGCCACGGCCACGGCACCGTGGCCGTACGCATTGGCCTTCACCACGCCGATGATGCGCGGCGACGGGCGGCCCGACGCGAGCGCACCATCGTCGAGCAGGCCGCGGATGGCGGCCACATTGCGGGTCAGGGCGTCGAGGTCGACGCGCGCAATAGTGTGACGCACGTCAGTAGTCGTCGCCGCCACCGCCGGCGCCGCGTTCGAGGTTCTCGAACCGCGTGTAGTCGCTGATGAACGCCAGCTTGACGGTCCCGACCGGGCCGTTGCGCTGCTTGGCGATGATGATCTCGGCCTCGCCGGTATCCTGGTCCTCGGGTCCCTTGTAGCGATCCTCGCGGTAGATGAACATCACGACGTCGGCGTCCTGCTCGAGGGCGCCCGATTCACGCAGGTCCGACAGCATCGGCCGATGATCCGAGCGCGCGTCGGGGGCACGCGACAGCTGCGACAGGATGAGGATCGGCACGTGCAGTTCCTTGGCCAGTCCCTTCAGGGAGCGCGAGATACCCGTCAGTTCCTGCTGACGGTTCTCGAAGCGCCCACGGCCCTGCATCAACTGCACGTAGTCGATGACCAGCATGTCGAGGCCATGCTCGGCCTTCAGCCGGCGCGCCTTCGCGCGCATCTCGAGCACGCCGATCGACGCTGTGTCGTCGATGAAGATCTTGGCCATCGACAGCTTCTCGGCTGCCTGCGCGATGGCCGGCAGGTCGCGCTCCAGCAGCATGCCCTGCCGGAGGCGCTGCGAATCGACGCGCGCCTCGGACGTGAGCATACGCATGAAGAGCTGCTCCTTCGACATCTCGAGGCTGAACACGCCGACCACCTTGCCGTGCTCGAGGGCAGCGTTCTGCGCCATGTTGATGACGAAGGACGTCTTGCCCATCGACGGACGGGCCGCGATGATCACCAGGTCGCTCGGCTGCATGCCCGACGTGCGCGCGTCGAGATCGTAGAAGCCGGTCGGCACGCCGGTGACGAGGCTCTTGTACTGCTGCAGCTTCTCGACGGTGTCCAGCGCCGAGTCGACCAGATCGGCCAGCGACGTGAAGCCGGTGCCGATGCGCGCGTCGGCGATGCTGAAGATGCCGCGTTCGGCGTCGTCGAGAATCTCGCTCGCGTCGCGATCGGCGTCGTACGCCTCCGACGCGATGCGACCCGCTTCGGTGATCAAGCGACGCAGCGTCGCCTTCTCCTTGACGATCTGCGCGTAGTACTCGACGTTGGTCGAGCGCGGCACGCCATCGATCAAGCGCGAGATGTAGGCCGGGCCGCCCACCTTCTCGAGCGCGTCGCCACGACTCAGCGACTCGGCGAGCGTCACGAGATCGATCGCCGCGCCCCGCTCACTGAGCTGGATCATGTGCTCCAGCAGCAGCGTGTGCGCCTCGCGATAGAAGTCCTCGGGCGCCAGCACTTCGACCGCCGAATTGATCGCGTCGTTGCGCAGCAGGATGGCCCCGAGCACGGACTTCTCCGCGTCGAGATTGTGGGGCAGCGTACGGTCGTTCATGGGCGGTGAAGCAGGTCAGGCTACGGGCTGCGGGCTACAAGGCTACCCGATCCTGCAGCGCCCTGCTCCGGTGTCATCGCTGAACGCGAAAACCCAGACACACACGAGCCGCAAGCCGCGTGTACGTGCTTCAGGCAGCCTGCAGCCTGAAGCCTTGTCGCCTGGAAAAACGAAAGGCCTGCCAACGAGTGGTTGGCAGGCCTCACGTAGCCTGTAGGCTGCAGGCCGTAGGCTCTTATGCCTGTGCCGGTGCCTCGGTGCCACCTTCGGCAGCCACGTGCACCTTCACCTGGGCCGTCACGTCGCGGTGCAGGCGCACCGGAACGCTGTATTCACCAACGGCCTTGATCGGCTCGCCGAGCTGGATCTTGCGGCGATCGACCTCGAAGCCCTGGGCCGCGAGCGCCTCGGCGATGTCGGCCGAGGTCACCGAGCCGAACAGGTGGTCGTTCTCACCCGCTCGACGCGTGATCGCGATCTCGGTCTGTGCGAAGCGCGTCGCGAGGGCCTGGGCCACCGCGCGCTCTTCCGACGCCTTCTGCGCCGCGACCTTCTTCTCGTGCTCGATCTGCTTCTTGTTGCCGGCCGTGACCGCCAGGGCGAGCTTGCGCGGCAACAGGTAGTTGCGCGCGTAGCCCGGGGCCACCTTCACCACGTCGCCCCGCTCACCGAGGTGCTCGACGTGTTCCTTCAGGATCACTTCGATCATCGTCCCGCTCCTAGTCGGTGGCGTAGGGGAGCAACGCCAGGAAGCGCGCCCGCTTGATGGCGACCTGCAGCTTGCGCTGGTACTTGGCGCTCGTGCCGGTCAGGCGGCGCGGCTGAATCTTGCCGCGCTCGGGCACGAACTGCGCGAGCAGGCGTGCGTCCTTGTAATCGATGTAGTCGATCTTTTCCGTGCGGAACTTGCAGACGCGCTTGCGACGGAACCCGCCGCGCCGTCCACCACCGCCGCCACCGCTGCGCTCGCCGCGCGGTCCGCCGCTGCGGCCGCCACGACCGCCGCGGTCATCGTTCTGAAGGGGGTTGTCGGTGCTCATGCTAGACCTCCGCGTCGTCCTGGTTGTCGAGTGCGGCCTGCTTGGCCATCAGTTCCTCTGGCGTCGGCTCCGGCGGCAGCCCACGGGCCACGCGGCGGCGACGGGTCTCGTCGTCACGACGCTGCTTGGCGCGTGCAGCCTTCTCGAGCTCCTCGTCGACCCGCACGATGAGGTGACGGATGACCAGGTCGTTGACCTTCAGGCGACGATCGAGCTCCTTGACGAGCTCACCGGCGCTGCTGAACAGGACGACGACGTAGTGGCCTTCCTTGTGGCGACCAATCTGGTACGCGAGGCGCCGGCGGCCCCACACGTCGGTCTTGTCGACGGTGCCGCTGGCCTTGGTGACGATGCCGTCGATGAGCGACTGCAGCTCGGTGAGCTGCTCTTCGGTCGCATCAGGCGAGGCGATATACACGAGTTCGTACTGCTTCTGTGCTGCCATTCGGCCTCCTTCTGGCCTGAACGTTCCACCTTCGCACGCCACCGCCGCCCCTTTGGGTCGGCGCTGCCGTGCTACGGCGGACAAGGAGGACGCATCACCCATTCGGTGGTGCGTTGAAGACCTGCATGGTCTTCTCGATGCCATCGCGTGCGAAGCACTCGACGGCGTCGGCGGCCCTGACGACCGCCTGGTCGACGACCGGCCGGAGATCCGGCGCAATCGCAGACAGGACGTGATCGGCGAGATCGCGCCGCGGATCCCCGCGACCGACCCCGATCCGCAGCCGGGCAAACTGCTGCGTGCCGAGCACCCCGATGATCGACTTCAGGCCGTTGTGGCCCCCCGCCGATCCTTCCGGCCGCGCCCGCAACTGTCCGGCGGGCAGGGCCACCTCGTCGACGACCACCAGCAGGTCCTCGACGGGGATCTTGAAGAACCGCAGCAGCGCGCCGACGGCGCCGCCACTGAGGTTCATGAACGTCAGCGGCTTGACGAGCAGCAGCCCGCCCTCCGCGCTTCGAACCCGCGCCATCAGCGCATCGGCCGGAGCCGACTCGAACGCCGCCCCATGCCGCGCCGCCAGCGTGTCCATCGCCATGAAGCCGACGTTGTGGAGCGTGTCCCGGTACTTCGGGCCGGGATTGCCGAGCCCCACAATCAGCTTCACGGCAACACCTGGAAATTTCACAATTTCACGATTTCAGAATTTCAGCACCACCGCCATACGTCGAGGCGCTTCGGCGGTGATGCCATTCTGAAATTCTGCACTTCTGAAATTGGTTACTTGTCCTTGGCGTCCGGCTTGCCCTTCTTGGCCACTTCCGGTTCCGCCGCGGCCGGTGTGGCCGCGTCGTCGGTGGCCGCGCGCGGCGCCACGACGTGCACGAGCAGCAGGTCGGCGCTGCTGACCGGCGTCCACTTCTGACCCTGGGCGACGTCGCGCACGTAGACACCGTCGCCGATCGACAGTTCTCCGACCTCGATGTCGATGTGCTCCGGGATCTCGGTCGGCAACGTCTCGACCTCGACTTCACGATGCACGAAGTCGAGCACACCACCCTGCAGCTTCACGCCGCGCGGCTCGCCGTGCAGACGGACGGCCACTTTGACCTGCACCTTCTTGTTGACGTCGACGCGGTAGAAGTCGGCGTGCAGCAGATGGTGGGTCACCGGCTGGAGCAGGAAGTCCTTCACGATCACCTTGGTGGTCGCGCCGTCCAGCGTGAGGTCGATCAGGGTGTTGAGGCCGGCTTCCGAGTGCAGGAGCCGCGACAGTTCCTTCGGGCTCACGGCCACGGCCTGCGGCTCCTGGCCACCACCGTAGACGACTGCGGGAATCTTGCCGGAGACGCGCAGGCGGCGCGCTTCGTTCTTGCCGCGCGACTCACGCGCGACCGCTTCGAGGGTCGTATCCATTCTCTGCTCCTACTCTCAGTCGCGCCGTGGCTCCTGCAGGGAGCAAAGGCGGACCTACCATGGGGTACTTGCTGCACACCACAACGTCAGAAGTTCACAATTTCAGAAGTGCACGCACACCGTCAGTGTTCGACGCACTGAAAGGGGTAATGAAATTCTGAAATTCTGAAATTCCTGAAATTTCTTCTAGACGAACAACGACGAGACCGAGGTCTCCTCGTGGATGCTGCGAATCGCCTGTCCGAGCAACCGCGCCACGGTCAGGCATTCGATCTTGCCGCACCGCTCACGACTCTCGACCTGCGGAATCGTGTTGGTGACGATCAACTTCTCGATCGGCGACTGCTCGATTCGCTCGATCGCCGGTCCCGACAACACGCCGTGCACCGCGCAGGCGATGATCCGCTCGGCCCCATTGGCCTTGAGCGCCTGCGCCGCCTTCACGATCGTGCCGGCGGTATCGATGATGTCGTCCTGCAGCACACACGTGCGGCCGCGGACGTCACCAATCACGTTCATCACTTCGGCGGCGCCGGTCTCGGAACTGCGCCGCTTGTCGATGATGGCGAGCTCGGCGCCGACGCGCTTGGCGTAGGCGCGGGCGCGTTCCGCACCACCGGCGTCCGGGGAGACCATCGTGACGTTCGGGAAGTTCTGACGCGCCAGGTAATCGATGATGACCGGCGCAGCGAACAGATGGTCCACCGGGATGTCGAAGAACCCCTGAATCTGGGCCTTGTGCAGGTCCATCGTCAGGATGCGGTTGGCGCCCGCCGCACTCAGCAGGTTGGCCACCAGCTTGGCCGAAATCGGCACACGCGGCTTGTCCTTGCGGTCCTGCCGGGCGTAGCCGTAATACGGAATCACCGCCGTGATGCGCGAGGCCGACGAACGCCGGAACGCGTCGATCATCACGCACAGTTCCATGATGTTGGCGTCCACCGGCCGCGACGTCGGCTGCACGATGAACACATCGGTCCCGCGAATGTTCTCGTCGATCTGGAACGACACCTCGGTGTCGGCAAATCGCTGCAGCCGCGCCTGACCGGGAGCCACGCACAGGAACTCCGAAATCTCCTGCGCCAGCTGGGGGTGGGCACTCCCCGTGAACACCTTCAAGTTCGATCGCGCCATCGTCGGTCGGTCAGTTCCGTCTTACCGGCCGGGTTCGGAGAACCGGCCCGCCACTTGCCTGCGTGCGCCACAGAAACCTTCCGGCCGAGCGATTCCCGGCCGGGAATGGCTGGGGCGGAAGGATTCGAACCTTCGAATGCGGGATTCAAAGTCCCGTGCCTTACCGCTTGGCGACGCCCCACTGTCGGCCAACGAGGCGCCGGACCTGCCACGGCCGTCCGGCGTCTGCGCCACCCCGTCATGCGGGCCAGCCGGTGTGGCACCGGTCACCGCGCGCGACGGGCCCCCGGCGGACGGCATGCCGGGGCGCGCAAACCCATAGCCTACACGATGCACGTCGAGCTCGACAAGCGCAGCGGGACGTCTCACGCGTCGTGCGAGCCCGACCCGACACAGGCCGTGGCCCCTTCGTACTCCGTCCGCGACAGCAGCCGCGTCTGCCACGTCCGCGCCCCGTCCGGCCAGCCGACGGCCAGCCGTCCGAGGTCGCGCGACATCTCGAACAGCCCGAAGCAGGCCGACCCGCTGCCCGACATCGCCGCGTACCGCGCGCCTGCCTCGTACAGGCGCTCGACGATCGCCCGGATGGCGGGATGACGCGCGGCCACTGGCGGTTCGAGGTCGTTCCGCCATTCGTCGGTCAGGCCACCAGCCGTGGCACCGCTCTCGTCGAACCACCGGTAGGCATCACGCGTGGCTACGCCGAACGTCGGCCGGACGAGCAGCACCTGCGCCGGCGCTTCGTCCGGGAGCGGCGTCAACTGGTCGCCGATGCCCTCGCCGAGCATCGCGCCGCCCCACGCAAAGAACGCCACGTCCGCGCCGAGGGCGCCGACGATGGTGGCCAGGCGATCGGGAGGCATCGCGACGCCCGCGGCTGCCGCCACGAGGCGCGCCGCCGCCACGGCGTCGGCGCTGCCGCCACCGAGACCCGCTTCGGCCGGCACGGCCTTGTCCAGTCGCAGGATCCAGCCGTCCAGCGGGACGTCGAGGGCCGACGCCATGGCCGCGGCGCCCTTCCAGGCCAGGTTGGAGGAGTCGACGGGCATCCCATCGGTCGCGCACGCAATTCGAAACGGCTCCGACGAGGGCACCAGCGTCAGGCGGTCGGCCAGCGCAATCGTGTGCAGTCGCGTCGACACGAGGTGGTACCCGTCGTCGCGCACGCCACGCATGCGCAGGTCCAGATTCACCTTGGCCGGCGCGTTCGTCGTCCAGCCAACGCGCCCTGTGCCGGCAGGTGTCACCGACTCAGCGCTCGCTGAGGTCACGACGCTTCTTGAGATCGGCCACGCCCACCGAGCGAGTCCCGGCTGGCACCTCGACCTCGAGCGCTCCGTCTGGCAAGGCGTCGAGGGCCTCCGGCGCGTCGACGGCGAACGCGGCGTCGGTACGGACAGGCCCCTCGGCCCGCTGCACCAGGCGGATGGCCGTGGGCCAACCGGCGGTGCCGCGCGTGTACTCCACGCGCCAGCGTGCGTCTTCGGCAGCCACGATCGCCGCCGGCGCGCCGGCCGACGGGCGATGGACCCACACGTGACGGGCGTCGCCGAGATCGAGGCGCGTCCAGGCGTCGCCGAACGCGGCGCCGCCACTGACCTTCCAGTCAGCCACGCCGCATCCAGACACGATCGCGAGCAGGTCGGCGGGCGACAGGCTCACGCCGACGACGGCGTCGAGCAGCGCGGCGGCAGACGGACCGCGCACGACCGCCGATTCGCGAGGCAGCAGCAGGACGGCCTCCTCGGGCTTGGCCGCCAGCACGAACACCGGGCCGCCGAATGGCGCCACCCCCTCGAGCCGCATCGTCGTCGGGGTCAGCCCGACCTGCAGCGTGCCGCGCACGCGACCGCCGTCGATGCGTCCCGACATCCGCAGGTCAGCCGTCAGAGCCTTCGGCGCCTTGCACGACTCGCGCGCCGCCTGTTCGGCCGCCGCCACGTCGGCGAGCGGCGTGCCGGCCCCGCTCGGCAACGCCACGCGCACCTTCGGGGCGCACCCGGCCACGCCGACGACTCCGGCCGCGAGCAGCGGCAGCACGAGACGGACGCCTACGGATCGACGCCGACGCGCCGGTGATGACGACGGGTGACTGGTTCGCAAGGGCTTACCGCTGGCGCGCACGCGCGATCTTGGACTTGATGGAGGCGACATCGATGGCGTCGCCATCGCCGGCCAGCGCCCGTTCCCACGCCGCGATGGCGCCGGGTTTGTCGGCGAGGGCGATCAGGACGTCGCCGAGGTGGTCCTGGATGACCGAGTTCGAGCGCGACAGATCGGCGGCGCGCTGCAGTTGATCGCGCGCCGGCGCCAGTTTGCCCTGCTTGAAGAGCGCCCAGCCGAGGCTGTCGAGATACGAGCCGTTGTCCGGATCCGCGGCCACTGCCTGTTCGATCAACCTGACGGCCTCGTCGAGATCGCGGCCGTCCTCGACCAGCATGTACCCCAGGTAGTTCAGGGTCGGCGCGTGGGTGGGTTCGACCTGCAGGGCCCGACGAAACGCCGCGGCCGCCTCGTCGCGCTTCTGCAGCCCCTCGAGAATCGCGCCCTTCTGGAACCAGTACAGGACCTGATCCCCGAACGGGGCTTCACCGTCGGCGAGCACGGCGAGCGCGCGGTCGGTGCGCTTGCCGTCGGCAAGCGTGGTGGCGAGGGCGAGCAGCGCCGTCGGATCTTCGGGTCGTCGGGTCCGCTCGGCCTCCAGGATCGCCACCGCATCGTCGACGCGGTTGGCTCCGACCAGCGCCTGCGCAAGCATCCGGCCGACCTGCGGGTCGTTCGGTCGCGCCTTGCGGACCTGTTCGCCGACGGTGACGGCCTGCGGCCAGCGTCGAGCCATGACGAGTGTCTGCAGCAGGTACCCGTCGAGCGCCGACTCGGGTCGGGCGGCGCGCGCCCGCTCGAGGACCGCAATCGCCTGATCGTGCTGACCGAGCGCCACATGCGCATTGGCGAGCCGCAGCGTCACGCCCAGCGCGGACTGCGAGTTGGCCAGCGCCGGCGAGGCAACCACCGGCGTGAGGTCCTCGATGACCTTGGCGTGTTCGCGCCGGTCGGCGTGCACCTGCGAGAGCACGACCGGGCCGCGGAC
Organism: Luteitalea sp.; assembly: GCA_035503395.1. Taxonomy (GTDB): domain Bacteria; phylum Acidobacteriota; class Vicinamibacteria; order Vicinamibacterales; family Vicinamibacteraceae; genus Luteitalea. The sequence continues at coordinate 2,274 of DATJTM010000166.1, read as the reverse complement.
GTCGGCCGGGGCAATCTTCATCATCGCCAGCGCGGTCTGCTCGGCGGCTTCGCCCTCCCCCATCTCGCGCTGCGTCTGCGCGAGCAGGTAGCGGGCCTGTAGGTCGGTGGGGCGCTTCTCGATGACCTGATTCAGGACGGCCTTGGCCTGCTCGGCGCGCTCGGCGCCCAGCAGGGCCGTGGCCTGCCGCAGGCGCAGTTCGATGGCCTCGGGGTTCTCCTGGGCGGCCGCGTCGTAGGCGGCTGCCGCTTCGGGCCAGCGCCGAGCCTTCTCGAACAGTTCGGCCTGGAGCAGCCGGGCCCGGAAGAATCGCGGTTCGCCCGCCAGCACCTCGCCGACGACCCGCAGCGCTTCGTCTCGCTGATCGAGTCGGTCGAGCGCCTGGGCATACAGCACGCCGGCTTCGAGGGCGCCGTTCTCGCGGTCGTAGACGGTGCGCAGCACGCGGGCGGCGTCGGCCGGTCGATCGACTTGCAGATAGAGGCGCCCGAGGACGACGGGGACGTTGAGGTCGAACGGTCTGCCGGCGACGGCCTTCTCGAGGTGCCCGAGCGCGCGGTCGATCGCAGCGCGGTCACGCGTGCCGGCCGAGTCGCCCTGCATCGCGGACGCCGGGACCAGCAGCATCCCAAGCATCCAGTGCGCGTCGGCCCAATCAGGATTGAGCACCAGGGCCCGTTCCGCGGCCTTGCGCGCCTCCTCGGCCCGATCCTGCCGCGCGTACACCTGCGCGAGCTCGGTGAGGATGGCCGGGGACTCATCGAGTTTGATGGCCCGCTCGAACGCCGCGATGGCGCCGGCTGAATCGCCTGACGACTCGAGACGACGCGCCTCGAGGAACGCCTGGTACGCCTCGCCGCGAGTGGGCGACGCCTGCCCCGCCGTGGGGCCCGCTTGGGGAGGCGCCGGCGGAGCGCCAGGCTGGGTCGCCAGCGTCAGGACCAGCAGGGCGAGGGAACGCATAGGCGATTATCCCGTGCGGCTTCGATGTGGTCTACCCTTCGGCCGCTCGGATTGCCGCCGGGCCGGTGCGTCGGGCCCAGCGAGGGTTTATAGTCGCGGCCGTGCGCGTCCTGATCGTGCGACTGCGCCTCATCGGCGACGTCGTGTTCACGACCCCGGTGATTGGCGCGCTGCGTAAGGCCCTGCCGACGGCGCACCTGGCCTACCTCATCGAGCCGGCGGCCGCCCCGGTGGTGCAGCACCATCCCGGGTTGGACGAGGTGCTGGTCGCGCCCCGACTCCATGGACTCTCACGAATCAGCGCCGACATCGCGCTGGGACGACGGCTGCGCCGCGCCAGGTTCGACGTGGTGCTCGACCTCCACAGCGGGCCACGCGCGTCGCTGCTCACCTGGCTCAGCCGAGCTCCCCGCCGTATTGGTTTCGAGGTTCAGGGTCGCCACTGGGCATACACGGACATCGTGTCGCGGCCCCGGGAACTGCGGCCCCGGCACTCGGTCGAAAACCAGTGGGACATCCTCGCGCCGCTGTTGCCCGACCTCCCGCCGCCGACCCGGACGGAAAATCCGGTGGCTATGGTCCACGCCCCTGCGGCCGATACACAGGTCGACGGGTGGATGGCCCGAGAGGGGCTCGACGGGAGCCACGCGCTGGTCGTGGTGCACGTCAGCGCGGGCAACGCGTTCCGGCGATGGCCACTGGAGAGCTTCGCGGCGCTGGCAGACCGCTTGACAGCCGCCGACCGCAATCGTCGTATCATCCTCACGTCCGGACCATCGGAGGCGGCTGCGGCTGCTGCCGTGGTCGCACAGGTTCGCAGTCGCCAGCCGGAGCACCCGGAAGGCGTTCGCACCTGTGGGGACATGTCGTTGGACGAGCTGCACGCCCTCGTTGGTCGGGCCCGGCTCTACATCGGCGGGGACAGCGGCCCGTTACACGTGGCCTCGACCACCGGCACTCCGATCGTCGGCCTGTACGGTCCGACGTTGCCGGTCAGGTCGGCGCCCTGGCGGGACCCGGGCGTCTTCAGCGCGGCGGTGGATGTAGGGCCCTTGCCCTGCCGGCCGTGCCAACAGCGTGTCTGTGCACCGGGGGACTTCCGGTGCCTGACGCACATCACGGTCGACGCCGTCGTCGCCGCCGCCGAACGCGCCCTGGCGCACCCGGCAGTGGCCGACCAGGTCGACTGAGAAGGATGTCGAGCACGACGTGACCGCTCCGGCACTGCGTACGGCCCGGATGGACCGCCTCGAGACGCTCTCGCTGTCGGTCCTCTTGTGCTTTGTCGCCGCGCTGCAGCTGTCGGTGGCC
>DATJTM010000165.1:0-4558 GCA_035503395.1 Luteitalea sp. | reverse complement strand
AGTCCACCAGGCGCGCACCGGCGGTCCACGCATACGCCGCCAGCTGCGCCTGCCCATCGGTCAGCTTGCGGGCGCCCTTCAAGGAAGCGTCGGCGACGTGCAGGTCCGGATACACCGTCGGGGTGTCGTAGGCGTAGGCGTACACGTCGGCGTGCGTCGCCTTCATCAACCGCGAGTAGCCGGCCGCTTCGAAGGCGAGCACCTCGGCGCCGTGCTTCCCAGGCGCCACCCGCGCCACGCCCGTCTTCTTCGTCCACTCCCCCAGCATCGTCGCGTACTGCGGCTGCGCCAAGTCGATGCCCTTCTCCTCGGGGTCGAGCACCACGCGGTCGTAGCGGATATGGTCGCGCTTGCCGTTGCCCGTAAGGTTGACGGCGGCGTTGCCGCTGACCGGCACGTGCCAGAGGTCCCAGCCGTCGCTGAGCACGACGCCGTTGCTGTCGGCCGTCCAGCCCTCGGGATTCACGGGCGGCTGGACGACGTTATGGTCGTCCTCGACGTCGACGAACGACACAGGTGCGCCCTTCGTGATGACGGCGGCCTTCCCCGTCGTCGCGTCGAGCACGTGGTACTGCCCGCCCTCGAAGAACAGCACCTTCGTGCTGTCGGGCGACTGCCCGAACACCCAGCGCACCTTCTTCGCGGTCGCGCCGCGGGTGCCCGTCTCCATGTCGACGAGCGTCACGTCCTGGTAGTTGCGGCCTTCGAGCGCGCCCGTCAGCTCGTACGCCGTGCGCTGGACTCCGACCGCCCACCGCCCCTGCTTCGGTGCCGTGACCTCGCGGAGGTCATCGTCGGCCAGCCGGATGAAGCGCTTCTCCGCCACGCGCCAGGTGGCGAGATAGGTGAAGCGCTTGTCGCGCTGCTGCTGCACCTGCTGCTGCGACTGGAGACGGCCGTCCTTCCAGTGCCACAGCACGAGGTCGGGCCGGTCGGGATCGGGCGCAGCGTCGTCGGCCCCGTCCTTGGCGCCTGCCTTCTTCTTTGTCGCCGGCGACAGGCCGAACAGCAGTCCCTTGCCGTCGGACGTCCACTCGGCGGCGCGATTGGTGCTGATGAACAGGTCAGCGGGGAACGACGTATCGACGGCGGGGTCGTAGCGCACGGTCTGCGGCGCCGCTCCGGACACGTCGGTGCCGACCACCGAGTAGCGCTTCTCCTCGTACTCCTTGTCCTCCACGCCCTTGAGGACTGCGAGGTGCGTACCCGCCTCGTTCCACGTCGGCTTCTCGTAGACCGCCTTGCCGCTGTCGATTGTCACGACCGTGCCGGTCGGCAGGTGGCGCACGCTGACGCCGTTGCCGATCTGTCCTTCCGCATCGGTCGTCCACGCCAGGCGCGTACCGAACTTGTCGAACGCATACTCGGCGACGCCGCCGATCGTCAGGTCGGTTGCGGAGCGCAGGTCACGCAGGACGAGGTCGGCGCCACGCGGCTTGTCCTTGCCGCCGCCTTCGGGAACGTACCGGAGCAACGCGAGTGCGCGGCTCGAGTCGCCGGCGAAGGCGTACTGCCGCACTTTCGGATACGCGGTCGACGTCGCGGTTTCGAGTTCGACGAGTGTCGCGCCCGTCTGGATCGGCTTCTTCCCCGCGCGCAGCTTCTCGGCCTCGGCGCGGGTCGGGTACGTCGTGTACACCAGCCACTTCCCGTCGTCCGAGAACGCGAAGCCGGCCGGCCCGGCGCCCGGCGGAGGCGTGGGCGGGCCACCCGGGCGCGACGGCGTCGGCGGTGGCATCTCACCGATCGCGAAGCGGCGCTCGGTTCCGCCCGTCGTGGCCCGCACCACCACTTCGCTGTCGCCGACGACGGGGCTGTAGCGGTAGGCGAGCCACTTGCCATCGGCGGAGAGTGAGGCGGGGCCAATCGTCTTCCAGTCGAGGACGTCGGCCGGCTCCATCGGTCGCGGCGCGGCGGCCTGCGCGTGGAGCGGCGCCTGCGGCAGCGTGATGGACACGCCACCGACGACCAGCAGGGTGCAGAGGCCGAGGGGCACGAAACCCCGGCGCCACGACGTGGAAATTGTCGGCATGGCCGAGATTCTTGCCGACGGCCGTCAGGCGGTCAAATGCAGGTCACAGCACCTTCTTGCCGTCCCAGCTCACGCGGCGCTTCTCGCGCAGCGCGATGTTGGCCAGGTGCGACGTGCGGGCGGCGACGTGGCCGATGCGGATGTCGGCGTTGGGCTTCTGGCGGCTGCGCATGCAGTCCACCCAGTTCTGCAGGTGGGCGACGCCGCCATCGACCGTCGATCGCTCGAACACCGACGGCTCCGGCGCGCGCGTCCCCGGCACGTTCTGCCCGTCGCGCGGGTAGATCGCCAGCCGCTGCCGGTCGATCTTCATCGTCGCCTCGCTGCCCCGGAACTCGAGTCCGCCATCGTCGGTCCGGTTGTTGAACGAGCCGACGTAGGTCGTCGAGAACTCCTTCGGGAACTCGATCGAGGCGGTGGACGTGTCCGGCGCTTCCCAGTGCTTGCGGATGTGATTGGCGCCGGTCGCGACGACCGACAGCGGCGCCTCGACGTCCATGTACCAGTGGACGATGTCGATCCAGTGGGTGAGGAGGTCGGTGAATCCACCGCCGCCGTAGTCCCAGAAGTGGCGCCAGTAGGTGAAGCGATCGGCGTCGAAGGCGCGATTGGTCGCTGGCCCCTGCCACGCCCTCCAGTCGAGGCGAGCGGTGTCGACCTTCGGCGGTCCGGCGAGTCCCGGCTGCTGGTACCAGTAGGTCTGCACGAACGAGATCTGCCCCAGGCGACCGGCGGCGATCAGGTCCTTGCCGATCTTGAAGTGGGCCCAGCTGCGCTGCTGCGTTCCGGTCTGCACCACCTGCTTCGACGCTTCGACGGCCTGCACCATCGCCTCGCCTTCCTCGATGGTGCGCGAGATCGGCTTCTCGACGTACACGTCCTTGCCGGCCTTGATGGCATCGATGGTGATGGTGCGATGCCAGTGATCGGGCGTGCCGATCAGCACGGCGTCGATGGTCTTGTCGTCGAGGACGCGCCGGTAGTCGGCCACGCGCGTCGCGCCCGGCGCATGTTCCATGGCGCGATCGAGGCTCGTCTCGTACACGTCGCAGACCGTCGCGAGTTCGACGCCCTTGATGGTCTTGAGCGTGTTCATCAGCCCGCGGGCGCGATTGCCGGTGCCGATCACGCCGATGCGGATGCGGTCGTTGGCGCCCTGGACGGAGGCGGCGGCGAGGCGCGGGGCGAGGGCGAGCCCGGACGCGGCGGTCAGGAAGGTGCGGCGAGTCGTCGGCATCGGGTCTCCGGGAGCGCGGCGATTCTACGATGCGGCCGGCAGCCGCGGGGATATGATTCGGGAATCTGAGCTGATTCCGCCGGTCGCCGATTCGGCAGCGGGCTTGTCGCGCCTGAGCGTTGGCGAAGGCGGAACTAAGGGAGTTTTCACATGAGTGTCACCCGTCGAGAGTTCGGCAAGCTGGCCCTGGCCGGCGTGCCCGCCACGCTGTTTGGAGAGCGCGCGTTTGCTGCCGCAGCCCTGCAGGACGCAAAGCCGAACTCGCTGATCAACGGCGTCCAGCTTGGCGTCATCACGTACAGCTACCGCGCGATGCCGGAGAAGGGGGCCGATGCGGTCCTGCGCTACGTGCAGGAGTCGGGCATCAGCGCCGTCGAGTTGATGGGCGACGCGATCGAGGCGTACGCGGGTGCTCCTGCGGCGCCGGCGCGCCAAGGTGGTCCCGGTGGGCCTGGTGGTCCCGGCGGCCGTCGTCCGCCGACGCCGGAAGAGACTGCCGCGCGCGAGAAGTACGCGGCCGACCTCAAGGCGTGGCGGCTTTCGCAGTCGATGGACAAGTTCAAGGCGTTGCGGAAGATGTACAACGACGGCGGCGTCAGCATCTACGCCACCAAGCTGCTCACCACGTCGATGAGCGACGAGGAGCTCGAGTACGTCTTCAACCTCTCGGAAGCGCTCGGCGCCACGCACACCACGCTCGAACTCACGAACGACGCGGCGGCGCTCAAGCGGCTGGGCGACTGGGGCCTGAAGAAGAAGGTCTACGTCGCGTACCACACGCATCTGCAGGGCACGCTGACGGCGTTCGACGAGGCGTTCGCGATCTCGAAGGGCAACATGGCCAACGTCGACTTCGGCCACTACGTGGCGGCCGGCAGCGGCGACCCGGTGGTCTTCCTCGAGAAGTTCCACGGCCGCATCAGCAGCTTCCACCTCAAGGATCGCAAGTCGAAGGAGAACGGCGGCGCCAACATGCCGTGGGGCCAGGGCGACACCCCGATCGCGCGCATCCTGCAGACCGTCCGCAAGAACGGCTACAAGATGCCCGCCTCGATCGAGATGGAGTACGAAGTGCCACAGGGCTCGACCCCCGTCGCCGAAGTGCGTAAGTGCGTCGAGTTCGCCCGCAATACGCTCACATAGAGCGCGCCTCGCTTCGACGATTCGTAGCCGACCGGCTTGCCGGTCGGTCCCGTCCTTTCGTAGACGCTTATGGAGGACCGACCCCCGCGGCGCGTGTACGCGGGTTACGCTGCGGGTCGAGCGCGATCCGACGGCGCAGAGCCGTC
>DATJTM010000164.1:0-4122 GCA_035503395.1 Luteitalea sp. | reverse complement strand
GCGCGCTGGCGCTGCTGGCGGTGATGAAGCTGCTGGGCGCCGGGCAGAGCGTCAAGGGTGCGCAGCGCTGGGTGGGCATCGGCAGCGTCGGCATCCAGCCGTCGGAGTTCGCCAAGCTCGCGGTGGTGATCTTCGTCGCCGACTTGCTGAGCCGACGGATGGATCGCGTCAACGACGTCCGGAGCGTACTCGCGCCGGTCGGCGTCATCCTCGGTGGCCTGGCGGCGCTGATCCTGTATCAGCCCGACCTCGGTACCACGATCTCGATCGGCATCGTGGCGTTCTCGATGTTGTTTGCGGCGGGCCTGAGCCTGCAGTACCTCGGGTTGACGGCGTTGTGCATTGCACCGTTCTTGTACGTGCTGGTGTGGCTGGTGCCGTTCCGCAAGGCGCGCGTGCTGGCCTTCCTCGATCCGTGGGCCGACCCGCTGGGCAGCGGCTTCCAGATCATCCAGTCGCTGATCGCCGTCGGGACCGGCGGGCTGGTCGGGCGCGGCCTGATGGAGGGCCTGCAGAAACTCCGCTTCCTGCCGGAGCCGCAGACCGACTTCATCTACGCCGTGATCTCGGAGGAGACCGGGCTGCTCGGCGCGGTCGCCGTGCTGCTCGCGCTCCTGGTCATCGCATGGCGTGGTCTTCGCATCGCCGTCAACGCGCAGGACCGCTTCGGCGCGTTCCTCGCCGTCGGCCTGACGACGATGCTGGCGGTGCAGGGGTTGATCAACATCAGCGTGGTGCTCGGATTGCTGCCGACCAAGGGGCTGCCGTTGCCGTTCGTCAGCGCCGGCGGGTCGTCGATGCTGGTGAGCATGATCGGCCTCGGCATCCTGCTCAACGTGTCGCAGCACGCCTCGATCGATGCCTGAGATCGGTGAGGCGCTCGACGCGGGGCGGCCACGGCACGTGGTCATCGCCGGGGGTGGCACGGGCGGCCACCTGTTCCCCGGCATCGCAGTGGCGCATGCGCTGCAGAAGCGCGACCCGCGGACGCAGGTGACGTTCGTCGGGACGGCCAAGGGTATCGAGGCACGCATCGTGCCGCAGGAGGGCTTTCAGCTGGATCTGATTCGCAGCGCGGGGCTGAAGGGCAAGAGCGCGGGCGCGGTGGCCCGTGGCGTTGGCCTGTTGCCGCTCAGCGCACTCGACGCGTGGCAGGTGCTCAGTCGCCGCAAGCCCGATCTCGTGATCGGCGTTGGCGGCTACAGCTCCGGTCCGCTCGTGGCGCTCGCGGCGACCCGCGGCATTCCGACCCTGCTGCTCGAACAGAACGCGACGCCCGGGCTCACCAATCGCTGGCTGGCCCGCCTGGTCGACGCCGCCGGCGTCACCTACGAGGCGTCACTGCGCTATTTCCACGGCCACGGGTTCGTGTCCGGCAACCCGGTGCGCGAGGCGTTCCTCGCGATCGGGCCTCGACCGGCCACCGATTCACGCAGGGTGCTCGTCTTCGGAGGTTCGCAGGGTGCACACGCGATCAATCAGGCGATGGTGGCGGCAGCGGCGCACATTCGTGAGATACCGGGCACGTGTTCAGTCGTGCACCAGACGGGAGCCCGTGACCTCGAAGCGGTGACCGAGGCATATGCGGCAGCGGGCGTGCAGGCTGACGTGCGCCCGTTCATCGCCGACATGCCGCAACAGATGGCCGATGCGGATGTCGTGGTCTGCCGGGCCGGCGCGACGACGCTGGCCGAACTGACCGCGGCCGGACGCGCGGCGATCCTGATCCCGTTCCCGCAGGCGACCGACGATCACCAACGCGCCAACGCGCGGACGATCGAGGCGGCGGGCGCGGCGGTGATGCTCGAGGAGAAAGACCTGACCGGCGAGAAGCTCGCCGCGGAGATCACGGCACTGCTCGGCGACGACGAGCGCCGGCAGGCGATGGCGTTGCGCGCGCGCGGACTGGCGCGGCCCGATGCGGCCGACGTGATCGCGACGCGGGCCGAGGCGCTGATGCGCGGGACGGGGGAACGATGACCGATCGTCCGCGTCGCGTGCACTTCGTCGGCATCGGTGGCATCGGCATGAGTGGCATCGCCGAACTGCTCGCCAATCTCGGCTACCGCGTGAGCGGTTCCGACGCGCGTGCGTCCGACATCACCCGCCGGCTCGAGGGGCTGGGCGTGCGTGTCCACGAAGGCCACGATGCCGCCAACGTCGGCGATGCCGAGGTGGTCGTGATCACGTCGGCGGCGCGGCCGGACAATCCCGAGATCGTCGAGGCGCGCCGGCGCGGCATTCCGGTGATCGCGCGGGCCGAGATGCTCGCCGAGCTGATGCGGCTGCGCCGGGTCGGCATCGCCATCGGCGGTGCGCATGGCAAGACGACCACCACGTCGATGGTGGCGTTGATGCTGGAACGGGCCGGACTCGATCCGACGGCGGTGATTGGCGGGCGCCTGAGTGCGTTCGGCAGCAACGCGCGGCTCGGGCAGAGCGAGCTCATCGTCGCCGAGGCCGACGAGAGCGACGGTTCGTTCCTGAAGCTGGCGCCCAGGTACAGCGTCATCACCAACGTCGATCGCGAACACCTCGATCACTACGGCACGTTCGAGAACGCGCTGGAGGCCTTCGTGGCATTCGCCAACACGGTGCCGTTCGACGGCGCGGTGGTCGTCGGCGTCGACGATCCGGTGCTGGCCCGACTGCTGCCGCGGATGACGCGGCGTGTCGTGACGTACGCGACCGATCGCGAGGACGCGCACCTGGTGGCGCGGCACATCGAGAGCGGCCAGGGGCAGACGCGTTGTGAGGTCTGGCGGCGGTCGTCGCCCGATGCTGGCGCGAGCGAGGAACAGCTCGGGACGCTGCAGCTCAACGTCCCCGGTCGTCACAACCTCCGCAACGCACTCGCGGCAGTGGGCATCGGTCTCGAGCTCGACGTCCCGTTCGATCGCATCGCGGCCGGCCTCGGCGAGTTCCGCGGTGCGGAACGTCGCCTGCAGGTGATTGGCGAGCAGGCCGGTGTGCTGGTGGTGGACGACTACGGTCATCACCCCACCGAGATTGCCGCCGTGGTCGCGGCCTGCCGCGAGGCCTGGTCGCGCCGGCTGGTGCTCCTCTTCCAGCCGCATCGCTACACGCGCACCGCGAACCTGCTGCAGGAGTTTGCGAGCGAACTCGCGAAGGCCGATCAGGTGTGCCTGCTGCCGATCTACGCGGCCAGTGAAGACCCGCTGCCGGGCGTGACGTCCGACGTACTGGCCGAGGCAATCACCGCTGCCGGCGGCAAGCCCGTGCACCTGATCGACGGCCTCTCCGAGGCGCCGTCGTCGATGGCGGCGATCGCACAGACGGGCGATCTGATCGTGACGCTCGGCGCCGGCTCGGTCGGCACGCTCGGGCCGCGCGTGCTCGAGGCGTTGGAGGCGCGCCGCTGATGCCACCGCGTCCGCCGGGTAAGCAGCCGCGCCGGGTGCCTGGCGCCACGCCGCGTGACCCGCGGTTTGTGCGGGCGCGCGACGGAGGGCCGCGGGCGCGGACGCCGTGGCGCACGCGGCTCATTGCGGCCGTGCGCGTCGGCACCGTGGCGACGCTGCTGCTCGGCTCCGGCTGGTACGTGCAGGACGTGATGACCAGCGGCGATGCGTTCCGCGTCACCGACATCCTGCCGATCGGCACCAAGCGCCTGTCGGTCGGTGAGGTCGAGGCGCTGCTGCACGGGTTGCGTGGCCGGAACATCGTGCTCGCCGACCTGGAGACCTGGCGTGGTCGGTTGCTGGCGTCGCCGTGGGTCCGCGATGCGAGCCTGAGGCGAGCGCTGCCGGGACGCATCGAAGTGCGGATCACCGAACGGGTCCCGATGGCGGTCGCGCATGTCGGCGAAGTGTTGCTGCTGATCGACGACCAGGGTGAAGTCGTCGACGAGTTCGGGCCGCGTTACGGATCGCTCGATCTGCCGATCGTCGAGGGCCTGCTCGGCAAGGACCCGGTCGCGTCAGCGGCACCCGACGCGGCGCGCGTGGCGCTGGTGGCCGGCGTGCTGCAGTCGCTGCGCGATGCAGGCCTGCTCGGGCTGGTCTCGCAGATCGACGTGAGCGATGCGCGCAACGTCTCGATCCTGCTGTCGAAGGATCCGGTGCTGCTGAAGGTCGGCCACGAGCGTTTTGCCGAGCGCGT
>DATJTM010000163.1:0-5244 GCA_035503395.1 Luteitalea sp. | reverse complement strand
ATCTCGAAGGACGTGCTGCAGGCGGCCAACGGCGCCACCGTACGCACGGTGGCCCAGGCAGACGCGACGCGTCCGGTGCCGCCGGCTCCGAATGGCTTCCGCCGCATCGACATCCTGACCAACGACGGCCGGTCGTGGTATCAGGGTGTGCGCTTCTCGGGGAACTATCGGGCGCCGTCACTGACGCTCACGGCGTCGTACACGCTGTCGAAGTCGGAGGACATGCTCAATCACTGGTTCTCGCCGGAAGACAGCTCCGGTCCGAATCTCGATCGCGGGCGCACCGGCGCCGACACGCCGCACAACCTGGTGGCCAGTGCCACGTGGCAGGTGCCGGGTGAGGGGATGCTGCTCGGCGGCTGGCGCCTGAGCGCGGTGCTACACGCGCAGAGCGGTACGCCCTACTCGTTGCGCTACGCCGGCGATCCGACCGGCACCACGCTGAACCAGTGCAGCACGCGTGGCTGCCAGGTCAGTCGTCCTGGCGCGCGCAACACCGAGCGTGGCGACTCCATCGTCTACACCGACTTCACGCTGGCGCGGACGTTCGGCATCGCCAACGATCGCATCGAATTCCGTGCCGATGCGTTCAACCTCTTCAACCAGGCCAACCTCACGGCGGACGGCTACGTGGGCGTCATCGACAGCCCGATCTTCGGCACGCACACCGGAGGCTCCGCGGTCTTTCCCGGCCGCCAGTTCCAGTTCGCGGCCACGTACAGGTTCTAGGATGCGATTCCGTTCGACAGTTTTCAGTGTTGCCATCGGGCTCGCGTGCATGGCGCCTTCGGGCGCCCTCGCGCAGGCCGCGTCTGAGCCGGTGAAGGTGCGTGTGCAGACCGATCTCGGCGATCTGGTGCTCGAGGTCGACGTGAAGCGCGCCCCGGCCACCGCCGCCAACTTCCTTGCGTACGTCGACGGCGGGCACTACGACGGCGGCACGTTCCACCGGACGGTACGTATGGACAACCAGCCGGAGAGCACGATCAAGATCGAGGTCATCCAGGCGGGCGTGAATCCCGAGAGGGCGAAGTCCGGGTTCCCCGCCATCGCTCTCGAACGCACGACCGTGACCGGGCTCAAGCACACCGACGGTGTGATCTCGATGGCGCGGGGCACACCCGACAGCGCGACCTCTGGTTGGTTCGTCTGCATCAACGACCAGCCGACGCTCGACTTCGGCGGCATGCGCAACCCGGACGGGCAGGGCTTCGCCGCCTTCGGCCGCGTCGTCTCGGGGATGGACGTCGTGCGCAAGATCCAGATGGCGCCTTCTTCGAGCAACCGCACCGTCAACACGGAAGCGCAGAAGCTCACGCCACCGATCCGCATCGTCAAGGCCTCCCGTATCTGATAGGTAAGGACGGCTCGCCGAGCCGTCCTTGTTTCGGGCAGGTGTAGCGGCCGGACTTTGTCCGGCCGTCCCAGGCCGCTGGACAGCGCCGTCGGCGCGCCGTACGCTCACGCCGTGGCCGTACGCCTCGTCGCGGCGTGCGCGTTGACGCTCTGGGCGCTTGGCATCTGGCGTGCGCTGCTGAGCGGGCACGATCACCCCGCCCGCATCCTGCGAATTCGTATCCCGGTCTCGCGAGCGGCTCGCGCGTCGGCGGCACGCCCCCAGGCTCGAACCGGCCCGACCAGGCCGCCGCTGCCGGCCTCGACGTTGCTGATGGTGGGCGTCGGCGCCGCCACCCTCGCGATCATTGGGGTGTCGAAGGGATGGGAGACTCCGTTCGTCGTCGCCGCGACCTTCTCAGCGATGCAGGGCCTTGGAACCGTGGTCTGGCGCCTGCTGGCCATGCCACCAGGGCCAGCTGCCGTCGGCCGGCTGTAGGCGCCGTCACGGCCCGCCGCCCGCCGGATCAGTTGCCGCCGCCGGGTCGGCTTGCTACACTGTGGGTTCTTCGTCGCCTGCCGTCCTCTGCTGGGAGGTCGTTCAACGGTAGGACACCACGCTCTGGACGTGGTTATCGGGGTTCGAATCCCTGCCTCCCAGCCAATCTCCTAAGTCATTCTTCTTCAAGCGCTTAACACCAGCTTTGGGTACTCGCACGGCACTGCCAGTTCGCTCTGCAGCAGCCGCCATCTTGAAAGAATATTGAAACTCCGTCCCTCGACGGGGCGCCGAACTCGCATTCGTAGCCGCCGGACTTGTCCGGCGGGCAGCGGTCGCGTTGTCACCTTCGAGCTCGACCGTGGGGGCCGCGCCGCCGCCCGGCATCGTCCCCGCGCCGAACCCCAACCCCCGCTCCAGCTTCGCCGCCGCCACCTGCAGGTTCGCCAGGGTCTGGTTGTCGTACCGCTCCGTCGTCGTGATCGACGCGTGCCCGAGCAGGTCGCGCACCTGCGCCAGCGGCACGCCGTGCTCGACCAGCCGCGACGCGTACTCGTGCCGCAGGTCGTGCCACCGCAGGTTGATGCGCCGGAACGTCTCCTGCGACTCGTCGGACAGGCCCTGGTAGTTCAGGCGCGGATTCCACGTCGGCGTGTGGCCGTGCGCCTTCAGCACGATGGATTGCCACATGCGATGGAACAGCCGATAGGGCTCGCCGAGCTCGTTGCTGAACACGCGCGTCTCGAGCGGCTTCGGATTGCCTTCGACATCGCGCCGCAGCCACGCGATCATGTCACGCAGGCGCGTCGTCGCGATCGGCACGAGCCGCGTCTTGCGGCTCTTGGTCGTCTCGCCACGCAACGTGATCAGCCCTCGTTCGAGATCGATGTCGGCGAAGCGCAGCGCCAGCATCTCGCCGGAGCGCATGCCCGTGTCGATGGCCGCGACGATGAGCGCCTGGATGTGCATCGGCGCTTGCGCGAGCAGGGCCGCTTCCTCCTCCTCGTCGATGCGGCGCCGGCGAACGTTGTCTTCCTGGAACTTCTTGATCAGCGTCTCCGAGCCGCGCTTGAACGGCGTGCTCGTGATGTACTCGCGCCCGACGGCCCAGTTCAGCATGTGCCGCAACAGGTCGACGATGCGGTTCACCGCGCTGGGGGAGAGCACGCGGACGCCGCGGCGATGGACGGCGCGCGGCTTCCGGAGGTCGGCGATGAAGTCCTGCACGTCGGCCGTGCGGATGTTGACCAGCGCGCGGTCGCCGAACCGATCGACGAACGGCTTCACCGACCAGGTGTAGTTCTTCCCCATCGCCAGGCGCTTCGGGACCACGTGCTGTTCGCGGTAGATCTCCGCGAGCTGGCGAAACGTCATGGGGCCGGCCTTCGGCGCCGCGAGGCCGCGCGCGTCAAACGTGCCTGCGCGCATCGCCATGCGCATCTCGTCGAGCACGGCGCCGGCCTCGGCCTTCGACCCGATCTCGCGATTGGCCCACTTGGTCAGGCTCACGCGCACGCCGCGGAAGCTGCCCCACCACGGGTGCTCGCAGCGATCGCGGTTGCGGCCCTTGTGCTCGCACAGCTTGTACAGACCCATGACGTTCCTCTGGTGCTACCGACCCACCGACGCGCCCGGCGTGGACGCCGCGACAGCGCCACCCGCGACGCCTGACAGGCACCGCGTGTTGCGCTCGAACCACTCGTCGAGCCACGCCGCCTTCATACGGATGCAGCGGCGCCCGCCGATGCGGACGTGCCGCAGCTCGTTGCGCTCGCACGCGGTGTAGATCGTGTCCTTGCAGACTCCAGCGTACTCCGCCGCCTCTCCGACGTTCAGCCATGCGCGCATGTGACAGCTCCTGTCTTCAAAAGGTTGAGTTGCCGACGCGCGGGCGCGCGTCGACGCATGCCGGACCGACGCAGCAAAGGGGGGTGCGTCGGTGACGGCGGCTCGACTCGCGCGGAGGCACCCTGAGGCGCTCGCGCGTGGAGCACTGGGCCGGGATGCCGAGCTGCTGGCGCGACTCGGCGGTTCCGGCGGCCGGAAGAGAGCCGGCTCGTATGTTTAGAGAACTGCCTTCTGCGTGGGGTTTCTTACTGACTCAACTGGGCGCCGCCGGCGGGTCCAAGGTGTCGACGCCTTCTTCCTGATGCTCCTCGGGTTGCGCACAATCGCTAGCGACCGTTCTCGCTTAACGCGGAATAGAGAACACTTGTCTTTTATAAAAGACAGGTGTACGTTTTGAGCATGCGCCCTCCCAAGACTCGGCAGAGCGACGTGCGTCACCCGACCAACGCGATCTTGGGTACGGAAGCTAACGTGCGTCTGCTCCGCATCTTGGCGCTGCACACGGGCCCTTTCACAGCGGGCGAGCTGGCCAAACGCGGCATGCTGACGCGCACCTCGGTCTACCCGGCGCTTCGCGTCCTCGAGGGGGAGGGCATCGTCGAGTTCATCGGCGTGGGTTCCCAGAAGTTGGTGCAGCTCCGCGAGCGACATCCCCTGTCCCAGCCGATACGAGAGTTGTTTGGCGCCGAACGGGAGCGATTCACCAACCTGCTGGGGGCGCTGCGGCGACTGCCAGCCGCTCAACGGCCTGGGGTCGTGTCCATGTGGATCGTGGAGGCACCGCCAGGCAGCGAGTCGGGCGTGCTGACCCTGCACGTCGTGGCGCGAGCCGAGGACCTGGACCACGTCGTGACCGCACTGAACACGGAGGTCGGGGAAGTGGAGCGCACGTTCGATGTAGCTGTCGCCGTCCGTGGCCTGGGCCGCAGCGAGGTCGAGTCGGTCATGCCCGCATCCTCGATCACTGAGGATGCTGTGCACCTCGTGGCGGGTATTCCTCCCGCCTCGCTCCTCGCGGGCAACAGACGCACGCCGCGAACACGCCTGAGTACTCACCAGGAGCATGACGCTCGCGCGCGGCGACTGGCAGTCGCGATCGCCGCCAAGCTCAAGGCCGATCCTGGTCTCGCGGCCATTGCGGCGGATCGTGTGAGGCGTCGGGCGAATGAAGCCAGTGCTGGAGAGCGGCAGGAACTCGCGGAGTGGGCGCGTCTCCTCTCGACGTTGTCGCCGGCGCGGCTTCGGGCGTTCCTCGTCGAAGACAGTGAGCGCGCCACGCGCCTCCGCCAGTCGCTTCCCGCGCTGCAGCTCCTCTCGCCGACCGAGCGCGATGCCGTGCTGCGCAGCGAGCACGACTCGGGCGTGCACGCCGCCGTTGGTCAGCGCCGATGACACGAGTGGAGCTCGAGCACGCCATTCGAGCGGCCTGTGATGTGTCGGGCGATACGGAGGTGTTCGTGTTCGGCTCACAGGCGATCCTGGGTCAGTACCCACACGCGCCCGAGGCGCTCCGCCAGTCTGCGGAGGCCGACATCTCACCTGTTCGCGCCGTGGACCGTGTC
>DATJTM010000162.1:0-9845 GCA_035503395.1 Luteitalea sp. | reverse complement strand
GTCTATCCCGGCATGGTGCTGTTCGAGGGCACGCTGATGTCCGAGGGCCGCGGCACCACTCGGCCGTTCGAGCTCGTCGGCCATCCTGGCATCGATGCCGAGGCATTTGCTGCCGGCCTCAACGCGCAGGCGCTCCCCGGCGTGCACTTCCGGCCGGCCTACTTCGAGCCGACGTTCCAGAAGCACGCGCGCGTCACGTGTGGCGGCTGCCAGCTGCACGTCACCGATCGCGAACGCTTCCGGTCCGTCGATGCGGCCATCGCGCTGCTCTGCGCGTTCCGCGACGCGATGCCCGACCGTCGGTTGCCATGGCGGCCGCCGCCCTACGAATACGAATACGACAAGATGCCGATCGACATCCTCGCCGGCTCGGACGGGCTGCGTCGTGCCGTCGATGCGGGCGCGTCGCCGCGCGAGGTGAGCGTCACGTGCCGGCTCGACGCCAGCTCGTTCGATGGCCTGCGCAAGGCCGCGTTGCTGTACTAGAACGGACGGCTCGGCGAGCCGTCCCTACCAGGGTGGCCCGCGCAGTTGGGTCGCGCTGAGTGACCACCAACTGAAGGCATATCGGTAGGGACGCCCCGCCGGCGCGTCCGTGATTCAATCCCCAGGAGCAGTCCCTCCCAACCGTGTCAGGAGCTTTGTCCCATGCGTCGATCGATTCTCGGCAGTGCCCTCGTCCTCACGTTGTCCCTCGGAGCGTCGCAGGCCCTTCGCGCCCAGGCTGGCGATGCCGGCTTCACTCCGCTCTTCGACGGCAAGAGCCTCGCCGGCTGGACCACGGTCGGGCAGCGTGGTGAGGGATACGGGGTGAAGGACGGCGTGTTGTATTGCGCCAAGGGTGGCGGCGGCAAGCTGATTACCGACAAGGAGTACGGCAACTTCGTGCTGCGGCTCGAGTTCAAGATGCCGGAAGAAGGGTCCAACAACGGCCTCGGCATCCGCGCTCCGCGTGAGGGCGATGCGGCCTATCAGGGGATCGAATTGCAGATTCTCGACGAGAAGGCGGCCCTGGCCGGCAAGTGGGGCAAGCTGAAGGAGTCGCAGTACCACGGCAGCGTCTACGACGTGATCGCGGCCAAGCGCGGCGCGATGAAGCCGGCCGGTCAGTGGAACGTGCAGGAAGTCACCGTCAACGGCCGTCAGGTGAAGGTCGTGCTGAACGGGACGACGATCCTCGACGCGAACCTCGACACCGTGAAGGATCCCGAAGTGCTGAAGAAGCACCCGGGCCTGGCTCGCACCAGCGGACACATCGCGTTCCTCGGCCACAACGATTACATCGAGTTCCGCAACATCCGCATCAAGGAACTCTGAAACGCCGAAGGGCCGACCTTGCGGGGTCGGCCCTTCAGTCATTCATCTGCGGTCGACTGTGACCGCGACTCCGCTGTCCCTTCTCCTACTGTTGCTGCGTCGCTGACGCCACCGTCGACTCCACGCCGAGGAACTTCTCGAAGGAGCCGTGCAGCGCGTCGGCCCCCCATACGGCCGCGTAGACCTCGATGAGGTGTTCACGCGGCACCACGCGCATCGCGATCCGGTTGGCCAACTGCTCGGTCTGCAGGTACGGGTGATGGGTCGAGATCCACACGTGCCCGAGCTCGTGCGCCAGCGCGGCCTGGAGCTGTTCCGCCGAGAGGCGCGTGATGAAGTCGCGCTGCAGCGTCAGCACGAAGCCGCCGGCCGTCGCGACATCGGCCCGCACCGACGCCATCCGAACGTCGCGGTCGACGAGCTTGACGGTGACTGCGGCGGTCAAGCCCAGCCTCGCGCGTAAGGCATCGACGACCTGTTGGACGCGACGCTCGTCGCCACCCGCCTCGGCCGTCTGGGCCGACAGTCGAGCCTTCGCAAGCGGGGCTGCAACCATCACCAGAGCAAGCGCAAGGAAAAACTTACTCCTTGCAGAGTAAAAATTGCGCGATCGCGCCACAGCCCATCCGCGGCTTGCTACGGATGTGGCTCTTCGTAAGGCGCCTTTTTTCAGCCACTTGTGCGGCTGGGTCAACTTCGGCATGTCGCTTGCCTCTAGAGAGCGCAGTTGCCGGCGCTCACACGAAGCCGGCGGAGATTACTAATCGCGCTACGCGACGACATAACGGAGGAAGTCATCATGAAGAATTTCACTGGTACGTTCGCTTCGTTCGCCCTCGTCACTGCCCTCGCCACTCCGGCCTTCGCGCAGGATCCGCAGCCGACGCCGCAGCCCACGCCGCAGCAGGCGCAGCCGGCGCCGCGTGATGCACAGCCGGTCCCGCTGGACGAGCCCACCAAGCCCGCCACGACGGCCGAAGCCGCCACTCCCGCCGCCGAGACCTCGGTCACGGGTGAGCTCGTGAAGGTCGACACGGACGAGATGGCGATCACCATCAAGGCCGCTGACGACAAGGAGCACACGTTCCGCTACGCCGACAGCACCAAGGTGGTCGGCGCCGAGGGCCAGGTCTCCGGTCTCGCGACCAAGGCTGGCCAGCTCGTGACGGTAGAGTTCACCCAGGGCGCGGGCGACGCACGCATCGCGACCAAGGTGACCTTCGACAAGAAGTAAGCGTGAACACGCCGCCCGCCAGGGCGAGCGACAAGTAGTCGGGCCCCGTCTCGCAAGAGGCGGGGCCTTTCCCGCATTATGGGGACCGTGTGGCGCGCACGACAAGCGCAGCCGCACGGATGGCCGAAAAACGCGCGTCTGCTACGAACGGCGACCGTCGGCGTCCCGCAAGGTCTGACGCACCGGGTCTGCAGCAGTCGCGTGCTGAACTTCCAGCACGTGCCGCACTCGGGACAATCCAGGAAGTAGATGGTGCGCTGCGGCATGGCGGCAGCCTGGGTCCGGAACGCACCGGACGAGACCTCGGTGCCGACGAGTTCGAGGTCCGTGCCGCAGTCCGGGCACGTCTCGGCGTCGGGCGGCGGCTGGACGAGTTCGGGTGGCGTCATCGCGATCGTCGGAGGAAGGTCGGCAAGGACCGCAGGCGCTCAGTACGGGTAGTGGAGGGCGACGAACGCCGGCCAGGGCCGGTCGCCGCACGCTTGGGCAAGGTGTCGCAGGATACCTGCCTCGAGCGTCTCGAGGCCAGCCACCGCCACAGCAGCCGCGTCGCCCTGGTCTGTCGCCAGTGCGGTATCGAGCGCCACCAGTGCGGCATTGACCGCGGCCGCATGCCGACGTCGGTGGTCCGGCGTCGACGCCGCCGCAGCCAGTGCCGTCGTCATTGCACTCGTCTCGTCGGACGTCGCGCCGATCCAGGCCCGCGCCGCACTCCAGCGGACATGGCTGGCCATGGTCGGGTCGGTGGCCAGCCCGTGCAGGCGCGCCAGGAAGGCGTCGCGCGGCTCGATACCCAGGCGAAGCGCTGCCCGTGACCGTGCGAGGTCGACGTACGCACTGCCGGCAAGACCGAACGCCCCGAGAGGCACGAGCGACTCGCGCAGTGCGTCAGCATTCGCGAACGCATGCCGATCGCCGAGGACGCCCGACAACCGCAACCATTCGGCGAGCGGGAACGAGGCGTCGGCCGGCGACAGCGCCTCGACATACAGGCGTGCCAGCGCCGCCTGCGTCTCCATCGCCGCACGCGGCTGCCCGGTCACGGCCTGGTAGCGTGCAAGCGCGCCTTCGAGCCGCCATCCCATGGGCTGGGCATCGATGAGCCGCGGCACGCGCATCGTTGCGACACGTGGCGCCAGTTCGGCGAAGTCCGGCGCGCCCGTGTCGGCACATTGCTGCACCAGGTGAGCGAGCACCTGCAGCCGCAACGGCGCCGGACGCGCCTGCAACCACGCCTCGTCCGGCACCGGCAGCACACCGGCATTGAACTCGTGCCGCTCGGCCACGGCCTGCGCGAACGCAATCTGGAACGCCTGATCGGCGGTCAGGGGCCACCCACTGCGGGCCCGGGCCGCGGCGCTCGCCACTGGCGCCCAGTCCACGAGTTCGGCTCGCCCGACCAGCGAGAAGCGGAAGAACCACTCCGCCAGTTCCTGTCGCTTCTGAGGGTCGGCGCCCGCCTGCAGGAGCAGGTCGGCGAGTGACTCGCCGTACACGAGATCGAGCGCCTGCGACGCACTGCGCACCGGCACGATCTCCAGCCCACCGGCATCGACCGGATCGCTGGCCTGCGTGGCGGCGACCAGCACGCGGCGCACACCGGGCAGCAGTGCGCGAATCGTCGCGAGCTTGACGTCGAGGCCACCGACCGGCTCGAGAACCCCGTCTTCGCGGATCGCCGCCGTCGCAATGAGGTCCGGAGGCAGCGGCGCGCCGAAGGCGCGCGACGCCTGAAGGAGGAAGAACGCCAGTCCGAAGGACGGACCCTGGACGATTCGACAGGGTACGGCTTGTCCAGCACCGGCGAGGTGCGTCCCGACGGCCAGCACCCGCGGGACGCGGGCATGTGCGGCGTCGACGGTCCGCCAGAGCAGCGGTACCGAGCGTGGCAAAGCCAGTGACGCGGCGTCCCACGATCGCAACGTTTCGCGCCCGAGTTCGACGGCTGACGGGCCGTCCGCGAGATGCAGCACCCACGCGTAGCCGCAGCGGTCCTCGACGGTCACCGCCGGAATCGCGGCCGGGGTCATCGGCGGCGCCGAGTTGGTGCCGGCAATCGCCGTGGCCAGGTCGTAGGAAGGATGATCACGGCTCGGCCAGCACCATGGGCCGGCGCGCAGCACGGGCGCCAGGCGGGCTCGAGCGGCACGATCGGCCGCGCCACGCTCGAGTTCAGCCAGCATGCGCCCACCACGCGTCGGGGTCTTTCAACCAGACGCGCCGCAGGCGTTCATCGTCGTGCGGGACGGCGCCGCCGACGGCGAGCCGCAACACCGCGCCTTCGCGGTCGACGACCGCAAGCGCGCTCCGCACCGGCGCATCGGCCCCGGCCGCGTCGAGCAGGAGCAGCACGCCTTCGAGGTCGTCGCGACGATGCGCCACTTCGCGGACGAGATCGTCCCAGCCATCGGCGCGCGCGTCGACGTCGTCGGTGGCGTCTTCGACGTCGAGGCACAGGGCCGCGGCATCGGCAATGACCTGGGCCTGCAGGCGCTCGACGTCGACGGCCGTCAGACCACGCGCCCACTGACGCGGGCCCGCAACCGTGGCCTCGGCAGTACCGCGCCTTGCCGCATCCAGCCACGCGCGAGCCTCGTCGGCCGACGATGGCGTGGTGAGGCGGGTGAGCATGCCGGCGGCGACGACCGACGACCACGGGTCGGCCGCGTCGACGAGCGGCGTCACCTGCTCGACCAGCCAGCTGTCGCGACTCGTCGCCAGCCACGTCGCGACGGGCGGAGGCACGTCGAGCGACGCGAGCGCGTCGAGCCGCGGCGCCACACCGGTGACCGCCACACCCGACTCGTCTGCCTGGAGCACGACGGCGTCGCCACCGGCGCGGACGAGCACGGTCGGGGCAGCCGCCAGATCGATGTACACCGTGCCTGGATCCTCGTCGGGCACGTACGCCACATCGTCCATCCGGACATCGCTCGGCAGGTGGACGTGCACGCCATGTCCGCGCGGGGCGGCGACGCGCATCACCCGCGTCGTCGAGGCCGAGACGGCCGCGTCGAGACGGCCGAGCACCGGCATGGCGACCGAGGCGAAGACCACGTCGACGAAGCCGCTGGCAGCCAGCGTGGCGAAGGCCAGCGCCGCCGGCGCGGCCCCCAGCGCCTGGCTCTCACCCGAGGCCGCCCAGGTGAGGCGACTGGTCTCCGCCGCGGCGAGGCCGGGGATACCGAGGGAACCGAGGGTGTCGTGCGGGGGGACGGTCGTCATGGCTGTTCGCGCTGCGCGCGGCGCGCGCTCTCCTTGGCGCTGGACGCCCGTCGCTGCAGGAAACTGACACAGCCCCTGTACTGCCGGGCCTCGACCGGCGACAGACGGCCGGCGGCTTCCTCCTCCTGCAGGTACGCCAGCAGTCGCTTGCGAGCGCGCGAGTGGCGGGCATGCACGGCCGCCTCGGCCGACTCGCCGGTTCGACCGGTGGCTTCCCGCACCACGGCGTCGATCGTCGTTTCGTCGTAGACCAGGGCCCGCATATGGGCGACCGACTGCAGGAAGTCGGTGCGGGCCGACGCCTGCGCGTGGCCGTCGGCGCAGGCCGGCACCACGGTCGTGTGGAACGCCGCGTCGATGCGAATTGCCATGCCCTGCAGATCGTCGGTCGTGAGTTCGTCCTCGATCGTGTCCTCGACGACGGCCAATGGACGCGGACGGTCCGGCAGGTCGAGCGGCTCTTCGGCGCGAGCACGCTCCTGTCGCCACAACTCGACGGCCTTGTTGTAGACGGCGCGCTTCAGGAAACCGCGGACGCGAGCGTCCGAGTCGCAGGCGACGGCGCCACTCGTGCGCGATCCGCCGTAGAGCATGTGCAGCGTCGTCTCGACGGCGGCATCGTCGCGCACCGGATCGGAGAAGGTCAGGCGACGCGCGAGGCGCTGCACCTCGGCCTGCACGACCATCGTCGCGTCCTCGAGCGCAGGGTCGTGGTCGCCGTCGGGAGGCGACAGCCGGCGGAAGGCCTCGAGCAGGGTCACGATCGGCTAGCCGCGAGTCCGGGCGATGTCGGGCTTGCGGGTTTCGGTGGCCAGCGCTTCCGGTCGCAGGTGATGCTTCTCGAGGTGCTCGCGCAGCACCGCGAACGCCTTCTTCGGCGTGTCGACCTTGTGCATCAGGTTCAGGTCGTCCGGGTGGATGGCGCCCCACTCGACCAGCGGCTGGAACTTCAGGATCTGGTCCCAGTACTCGGACCCGTACAGGATGACCTTCAGTTCCTTCGACAACTTCTGCGTCTGTGCCAGCGTGAGGATCTCGAACACCTCATCGAGGGTGCCGAACCCACCGGGGAACACCACCAGCGCCTTGGCCAGGTACGCGAACCAGAACTTCCGCATGAAGAAGTAGTGGAACTCGAAGTGCAGGCGCTCGCTGATGAACGGATTGGGCCCCTGCTCGAACGGCAGGCTGATGTTCAGCCCGATGCTCTTGCCGCCGGCTTCGTGGGCGCCGCGATTGGCCGCTTCCATGATGCCCGGGCCACCGCCCGAGCACACGACGAAGCGATGCATCTCGGAGTCGAGCGTCCCGGTCCACTCGGTGAGGAGTTTGGCCAGCGTGCGCGCGTCCTCGTAGTAGCGCGACCACTCGAGCGCCTTCTCGGCGCGCTTGATCTCGTCCTTGCTCGCCCGGGCCTTCGCGGTCGACTTGCCGCGGACCTTCAGCAACTGCATCGACCGGCGCATCTCGGCCCGGCTCTTGATGCGGGCCGATCCGAAGAAGACGACCGTGTCCTTGATCTTCTCCTGCGTGAAGCGGCGATGCGGTTCGATGTACTCGGCCAGGATGCGCAGCGGCCGCGCTTCGTCGCACTGCAGGAACTCGGCGTTGAGGTACGCGAGAGGTTGGCTGCTCATGGTCTGTGTCGCAGGTAGGGCCCGTCGTTCCCAATCTTCATCGCAGGTGGGCCCGTTGTCCCAACGCGACCGCACGCTTCGACAACGTTCAGGCCGGGCTGGGACAGCCGGCCTCACCTCTCGAAGGTCGACGACAACGTTATCAGACGGCGCTGGCCAGCAACGACCTGGCGATCCGCTGGTAATCCTCCACGGCACGGTGCAGATCGGCAATCGCGACCGACTCGTGATCGGTGTGCGCCACGTGGATCGTCCCGGGCCCGTACATCAGCCGGGTGCCCCAGGCGTTGAGCAGCGGCGCGTCCGTCGTGTAACCCACCACTTCCGTGTCGAAGCCCTCGACGGTGGCCATGTGCAGTGACGGCACGTGGTACACGTACTCGACCTCGACCAGTGCCTCGACGGCCTTCAGCGCCGCCAGCACGTCCTGGTGCGGCGTGACGATGCGGAACAGCAGATCGGCGGTGGCTTCGGGGGCCACCACGTTGGGGGCCAGCCCCCCGGCGATGCTGCCGATGTTGACCTGCGTGGGGCCGAGCACGGCGTCGACCGGCAGGTCCATGCGGCGTACCAGTTGCAGCGCATCGAGCAGCTTCTCGATGGCGGACTCGCCCAGGTGGGGGTAGCCCGAGTGGGCAGCACGGCCGCGGGCCGTGAGCTTCACGCGGCAGGCGCCGCGATGCCCAATCGCCAGCTTGCCCTCGGTCGGCTCGCCGTTGACGAGGAACCGCGTGACGCCCGTCGACAACTCGTCGGCGACCATCGCGCCGTCGCTGCCGCGCTCTTCCCCGACGACGAACAGCAGGCCGACGCGCGTCTCGCCGGCAGCGCGCAACGCCTCGGCGGCGGCCAGCTGCGACACGAGGATGCCCTTGGCATCGCAGCTGCCGCGGCCGTGGATGCGGTCGCCGTCGACCCGGCTCGCCGAGAACGGCGGCACGCAGTCCATGTGGGTCGAGAACACCACTTCCGGCGTCCCGGCCGTGGCCAGCAGGTTGACCCGGCGATCGGTCACGACCTGCCGCCGCACCTGGTAGCCGCGCTGCTCCAGCACCTCGCCGACGAGCGCGCACACCACGGCTTCCTGACCGGTCGTGCTGTCGAGATCGACGAGCCGACGCGTCAGGCCGACGACGTCTATCGGATCCATCGTTCGAGCTCGGTGCGGGTGTCCGTGCGGCTGTCGCGATACTTCACGATGACCGGCGTGGCGAGCGACAGCTTCCAGTCGACGCCCGGACCTTCGGTCACGGCGCGCGCCCCCGGCACGACCACCGCGCCTTCCGGGATGACGAGCGGCTGGCCGGCCTCGGGCTTGATGATCCGCCCGTTCGGCAGGTCGTATACCGGCGTCGATCCCGTCAGGATGGTGCCGGCGCCAATCACGGCCCGCGCCTTGATCACCGCACCTTCGTAGATACCGGTGTTGCCGCCGACGAGCACTTCGTCCTCGACGATCACCGGCAACGCCCCGACCGGCTCGATGACGCCGCCGATCTGCGCCGACGCACTGAGGTGCACGCGGGCGCCGATCTGCGCACACGATCCGACCAGCGCGTGCGAGTCGATCATCGATCCCTCGCCGACGTACGCGCCGATGTTTACGAAGGTCGGCGGGATGGCGATCACGCCAGGCGCGAGGTAGGCGCCGTCGCGTACCGACGTGCCGCCCGGCACGATGCGCACGCCGCTGCCGATCGAGAACTTCTGCAGCGGCAGCGTGTCCTTGTCGAAGAACGGCCAGCGCCCGTGATCCATCGACGCATCCGCGAGGTCACCGACGCGGAATCCGAGCAGGATGCCCTGCTTCACCCAACCGTTGACGGTCCACCCGGTGGGCGAGGCCGGATCGGGCGACGCCGCGCGTGCCGTGCCGGCCGACAAGGCCGCCCGCAGGCGCGCGAACACCTCGCGCCCCTCGTCCTTCGATCCGTCTGCCCCCGCGGCCCAGAGCCGCTCGATGTCGTTACGCAGTGTCTCGAGGCTCATGCCGACGCGGTCTCCGCGAGGAGGCCGAGGTCGAGCGCGATGCGCCGGAGCGTCTGCAGGGTCTGGCTGGACGGATTGACCATGGGAAGGCGGTAGACCGGCTCGATCAGGCCCGCGAGCGCCATCACGGCTTTCACGGGAATCGGGTTGGACTCGACGAAGTTGGCCTGCAGGAGTGGCAGCAGGCGCTCGTGGATGGCGCGTGCGGCCGCGAAATCGCCGCGCTCACAGGCCTCGACCAGGCGGGCCATGTCGGCCGGCACTTCGTTGCCGGCCACCGAAATCACGCCCTCGCCGCCCAGGGCCATCACCGGCACCGTCAGCGCATCGTCGCCACTCAGCACGAGGAAGTCGGGCGGCACGCGACGCCGGACGTCGCCGATCTGGAACACGTTACCGGAGGCTTCCTTGATGCCGACGATTTGCGGCAGCTGGGCCAGCTT
>DATJTM010000161.1:0-12586 GCA_035503395.1 Luteitalea sp. | reverse complement strand
GCTCACGTCCTGCCCATCCAGCGTGTAGGTGCCGGACTCGAACGTGTCGAGCAGGCCGGCGACGTTCAGGAACGTCGTCTTGCCCGAGCCGGAGCGTCCCATCACGGCGACGAACTCGCCGGCCAGGACGTCGAGCGTGATTTCGTCGAGGGCGTAGGTCTCCACCAGTTGCGTGCGGTAGATCTTACGGATCTTGGACATGGACAGCATCGATACTCCTCGGCCTTCGTCGGTCGGCCTTCGGCCTTCGTTCACAGCCACGCTCACGGCCTTGGGCCTTCGGAACACATCTCGCGCGAGCACTTACGCGGACGGCTCGGCGAGCCGTCCCTACCAAATCGCTAACCCGGTACCCCGTACCCGGTACCCCGTACCCGGTTCCCGCCCTCTATCGATTCCTCAACAACACCCGTTCGGCGCCGCTGAACTCGCTGGTGTCCGACACGATGACTTCGTCGCCGGGACGCAGGCCGTCGGTGATCTCCACGTGCGAGAGGCTGCGCGCGCCGGTCGTGATCGCGGTGCGCGTCGCGACGCCGTCGCGGACGACGTAGGCCATACGTCCGCCGCCGCTCTGGAGGAACGCGCCGCGCGGCAGCGTCAGCGTACGGGCCCTGGTCTCGAACAGCAGCCGCAGGGAGACGCGCTGGTTCTGCCGAAGCGTCGCCGGCGTCTGTCCCGCGAAGGTCGCGCGCCCTTGCACCAGGCTGTCGCGCACCGATGGCGAAATCGCCGTGACCGTGCCGTCGTACTCGCGGCCCTCGTACAGCACGCGGGCCGGCGTGCCCGGACCGGCGTCGGCCGCTTCGTTCTCCGGCAGGCTGAACTCGATCTCGTAGGCATCGAGATTGACGACAGTCAGCACCGGCTGGTTCGCATTGACGGCATCGCGGTCCTGCACGTTCACCGCGCCGATCAGCCCGTCGAACGGCGCGATCAGCGAAAGACGGTCGACCTGCCGGGCAACTTCGTCAGCCAGTGAGGACTGCCGCGTGCGCGCGAGTTGCTGCGTCTGGATCTCGAACTCGGACGTCTCGCGCTCGAGTCCACGCGCCGCCTGCGCCGTCTTCAGCTCCACCTCGGCCAGCTGCACATCGTCCTGCGCGCGTTCGTAGTCGACCTTGTTCAACAGCCCCTGCTCGAAGGTCTGTCGCGCGCGTTCGAGGTTGCGCTTGGCCGACTGCAGGCGCACCTGCGCCAGTTCGATGGCGCTGGCGTTGCGGGTGTCGTTCTGGCGGGCGGTGATGCGGGCGCGGCCGAGGGCGACGTCGAGCGACTGCAGCGACGTCTGTTCCTGGGTGAAGCGGCTGCGCAGCTCGGGGCTGTCGATGGTGGCGAGCACCTGCCCGCGCTTCACCGGGTCGCCGGCCTTCACCTGGAGGGCGACGATGCCGGCGGTGGCGGCGAAGAGCGTCGGCGCGTTGGCCGACACGATCCGCCCGTCGGCGGCGGCGTCACGTACGAGGTCGCCGAGCGTGACCGGTGCGATCTGCATGCGGCTCGCATCGACGGTGCGGTCGACCGAGGCCATGCGACGGTACGACGGCCAGGCGATGGCGACGATTGCCACGAGCAACAGCACGCCACCGGCCAGCCACCACGTGCGCCGGCCGATGCCGGAGCGCGCCACCGTGCGGTCCATCGAGGAGGTCCCGGAAATCACACCGACAGATGGGCAAGCGCGATGCCATCGGCGAACTCCCGAAACAGCACGCCGCGACCCGATCGACCAGGGCGGTGTCCGGGTGACAGACGTCCGGTCCATGCGGACAAGTGTCCGGGGGGAACAGGAGACTAGGAGACCAGGAGAACAGGAAGGCAGAACCGCAGGACGGCAGAAGGGATGGCAGCGCAGCATCCGAGGGCGACTGATTCCCGGCTGTTCCTGACTCCTGGCTCCTGGCTCCTGGCTCCTGGTTCCTGCGTTCCTGAACTCCTGCCCTCCTGACTCCTGTATTCCTGTTCTCCTGCCTAGAGCCGGACTCTCAGTTTGGCCGCGAGGGAAAACCCGGGGGCGTCGACGCCGGAGCCGTGCCACCGGTAGTTGCGGTCGGTGAGGTTGTCGAGGATGACGGTCGCGTCGAAGCGGCTGGTCACGCGCCAGCCACCGCGCAGGGAGATGACGAGGAAGCCGGGCGTCGACGTGTAGAGGTACGTCGCATCGGCCGTACCGACCACGCGCGCCTGCACGTCGGCGAGCGTCTCACCGGTCTGCACCAGGCGACCATCGCGCACCAGTCCGAGGTCGATCGCCGACCCGTTGAAGAAGCTGGCGACGTCGGCCCGTCGACGACGACCGCCGATCCGCGCGTCCGACAGATCGCCCGGACTGAGGCGATCCTGCCGTGCAGCCATCGTGATCACGGCTTCGGCCCAATATGGCTGGACGCTCGGCTCCCACTTCACACGCACGCCACCCATCAGTGGCGGCATCCGGCGCAGCACCACATCGTCACCATCGCGACCCGCCGCGAACGATGCGTGCGCGCTCGCCAGCCAGGTGGGTGCGAGACGCACCTGCACGTCGGCCTCGAAGCCGCGCACGCGCGCCTCATCGACATTGACGCGGGTGACGACCGGACGAGGGTCGGCGGCGACATACGCCCGTCCAGCCGCATCCTGCGACACGACGACGTAACCACCCAGCGACGTGCCGACGACGCTCGACGGGAAGATGGCCGTGCGCCGCGCGATCGCGTCGCGCAATTCGAGGTCGAAGCCCACCACCGATGCCGCCAGCCGACGCGCCCGCACCTTGGCGCCGACTTCGTACGCGTACACGGTTTCGGGCGAGAGGGCCGTCACTGGCCGGCCGGTGCCGACCGCGGTCGCGCCGTCGCTCGATCCGACCGTCGCGGCAAGGCTCGCCGCGGTCTGCGGCGCGATCTCGAAGCCACCGCCCGACACGCCGATGGCGCCGAGGTCGAACGCGTTGGCGGCGCGAAAGCCACGACTGACCGATCCCGTGAGGTTGAGCGCCTCGGCGACGCGCCACACCACACCGCTGTTGAAGGTGACGGCGCTCGCCGTGACGCGTTCGGCGTTGACGCCGAGGGCGACGTCCTCCGGGACGTCGTAGCGGAACGACGCGGCGCGCAGCCCGCCACGCACGGCGATGCGATCGCCGAAGAGCGATGCCGAGTCCTGCACGAAGACGCCGGTCGACAGATAGCCTGCGTCATTCGGGATCTCCGGCCGCAACGCCGTGAGTCGGCCCGAGTCGACGCGGGTCCGGCTGGTGGCGACCGTCTCGTCGTACGCCTCGACGCCAGTCGTCACGACATGTCCGCGCCATGGTCGCAGCGTGCCTTGCGCCGCGTAGCCGAGGGCCCGCACGCGACTCGTTTCGGTCTCGAAGAACGTCGACGGACGCGCCTGCTCGAGGCGGTCGTCCTGCTGCTGGTTGAACGACCAGGTCGCCTGCACGGCTGCAAAGGGCCCGGTGGTGGCGCGCTGGTAGCGCAGGTACCCGAAGCCGAGACGCTGCGGCGTGAAGGCGCTGCGGAACAGACCGTCGCCGCCAACAACACGATCGTGGCGGCTGACGCCCGACTGCGATTCCTGCATCGCCGTCCCGGTGAGTGCGCCGCTCCCTGCCAGTGGCACGGTGGCCGTCACCGACCAGCCCGACTGGCGGAAGCCGGTCGCAGGGAGCCTGTCGTAGAGCACCGTCGACGGCAGTCCGAGGTAGCGCGTGACCGCGCTGTGGCTGTCGAGACCGCCACCAGTACGCAGATCGCCGACGGCGCGCGTGGTCAGCCCGGCGCGGATGGCGACGGTCCGGGCCCGCATCTGGCCGAAGATCGCCGCGCCGGCACTTTCGTCAGCGGTCGCGGTGGTGAATTCGAGGTGTCCACTCGACCTCAGGCCCTGCGGAATGACCTCCGGGCGCTGGCTGAGGACGTTGATGGTGCCGCCCAGCGCGTCGCTGCCGTACTGCACCGACGACGGTCCGCGGACGATTTCGAGTCGCTGCACGATCCCCGGATCGATCCAGCCGAGGTATTGCGTGGCCCCGGCGCGGTAGGTCGCGGTGTTGAAGCGGACACCGTCGAGCAGGTACACCACGCGCTGCGCGCTGAACCCGCGGATGAACGGCGAACCCTGCGCGGTCGTCGTCTGCTGGACGAGGATGCCGGTCTCCTCGCGCAGGGCCTGCGGCAGGATCTGCACCGACCGCGCCTCGATCTCCTCTCGCGTGGCGACCCCGACGGCCTCGGGCACGTCGAACGTGCGTTCCTGCTCACCCCGCGCCGGCGTCACGATCACCTCGCTGGTCACGCCAGCCAGTTCCACGACGAACCGGACGAAGCCGTCGGCGCGCGCGGTGAGGTCGACCACGTGCGAGACCGGCGTGAAGAGGTCGGCCCGCGCCTGCACGTCGCAGCGCGTTCGCGGCAGGTCGACCAGCACGAAGCGGCCGGTGCCATCGGTCGAGGTGTCGCGGTGCGTGGCTCCGCACGTCGCCCGCACAGTGGCGCCCGACACAGCGCCTCCGAGGGGATCCTCGACGAGGCCGGACACGACGCCGGTACCAGGGCGCGGCGATCGTGCGTCCTGCCCGGTGCCCACTGCCGGCGCGGCCCACGCGGTCCATGGGGCGACCGCCACCAGCCACGCCGTCGTCACCAGCGATCGGAAGCCGGCAGATGCCATATGACACCACGGGGGTGGAGGGGCTGGAATCGGTTGGCTATGATCGTTCAGATGGCCCGTCCTGGCAGCGATTCGACGCTGCGCGACCGGCGCAACGATACCTCAGGGGCCCTTCGTCGGGTCGCTCGTATCGGGGGCGTCGTCACGGTCGAGTCAAGGGAGCTTCCGTGTCGCATACCGTTCACATTCCGACGCCGCTGCGCCAATACACCGACAAGCTGGACACCGTGCAGGTCGGTGGCGCTACCGTCGGCGAGTTGCTGGCGCAACTGACCACTGCGTATCCCGAGCTCAAGAAGCACCTCTACAACGAGCAGGGCAAGCTCCGGCACTTCGTCAACATCTACGTCAACGACGAAGACATCCGGTATCTCGAGAAGGAGCAGACGCCCCTCGGGGAGAAGGCCACCATCAGCATCATTCCGTCGGTGGCGGGCGGCAGCGACGCGGCGGTGGCCACGCCGCTGCCGGAGCTCGAGCAGGAGGAGCTGGCGCGCTACAGCCGCCATCTCATCCTCCCCGAGGTCGGTCTCGAGGGGCAGCGCAAGCTGAAGGCGGCGAGCGTGTTGTGCGTGGGCGCCGGCGGCCTCGGCTCGCCGGTGTTGTTGTATCTGGCCGCGGCCGGCATCGGCCGCATCGGCATCGTCGACTTCGACGTCGTCGATCTGAGCAATCTCCAGCGGCAGGTGCTGCACGGCACCAGCGACATCGGCCGCAAGAAACTGGAATCGGCGCGCGACTCGGTCAAGGCGATCAACCCCCACGTGCAGGTGGACCTGCACGAAGTGGCGCTGACCTCGCAGAACGCGCTGGAGCTGTTCAAGCCGTACGACGTGATCATCGACGGCACCGACAATTTCCCGACGCGGTACCTCGTGAACGATGCCTGCGTGCTGCTCGGGAAGCCGAACGCATACGGCAGCATCTTCCGCTTCGAGGGCCAGGCGTCGGTGTTTGCGACCAAGGGCGGCCCGTGCTACCGCTGCCTCTATCCGGAACCACCGCCCCCGGGGCTCGTGCCCAGCTGCGCGGAAGGCGGCGTGCTGGGGGTGCTGCCCGGCATCATCGGCGTCATCCAGGCGACCGAAGCGATCAAGGTGATTCTCGGCACCGGCGAGCCGCTGATCGGCCGGTTCCTCATCTACGACGCGCTGAAGATGAAGTTCCGCGAGCTGAAGCTGCGGCGCGATCCCGAGTGCCCGGTCTGCGGTGACAATCCGACCGTCAAGGCGCTGATCGACTACGAGCAGTTCTGCGGCCTCAAGCCGGCGCCCGGCGCGGCGCCTGCGGCCGGCTCGGAGATTCCGGCCTTGACCGTGGAAGAACTGAAGCAGCGCCTCGATCGTGGCGACGACCTCCAGATCCTCGACGTGCGCGAGCCGTTCGAGGTCGACATCGTCCGCCTCGAAGGCTCGACCGTGATCCCGCTCGGCGAACTGCCCAACCGCGTCGACGAACTCGATCGCACCCGCGACCTCGTCGTCCACTGCAAGGTCGGCGGCCGCAGCGCGAAGGCGGTCGGCATCCTGCGTGAGAAGGGCTTCGATCGGGCGATCAACCTGACGGGCGGCATCCTCGCCTGGGTCGACAAGATCGAGCCGAACAAGTCGAAGTACTAGGGCCGGCAACCGGGAACCGGGAACCGGGAGAACGGGAACCGGGAACCGGGTACGGGTACCGGGTACGGCAGCATCACCAGCAACATTCCGACGACTTGTCCGCCGTAGCCTTGGCGAAGGCGGAAGTCGGCCGGCTACGGACACAGACATGAAGGGCGCCTCCAGGCGCCCTTTTGTTTTGCCTGAACTTCCTCTGACGCCTTTCTGAATTGATCGTGACTTCGGGGCCGTGCGCGCCGCGCGTGTTGGCGCTGGCGTCAACGAACGGTTACGCGACGACGGGGGTGCGCCGGCGTGCGTCGGTGGGCCTGACCTATCAAAAGGGCCAGAAAACATAGCGATTTCGCCGTCGTATCGGCTTGCGCGCGCTGGTGGTCAGACCAGCGGGTACGCGCCAGACCATTCCGAAACGGCCTGCCACGTTCTGCGCCTTCCTGCCCACCTTCTCTGTGTTCGGCGGTCCACACGCCGCCGTTGGTTCTTACGTGCACCCCTTCTTCTCCTGCTCCGTGCTCGTGCTGCTGGCGAGCCTCGTGTCCGCGCCGCTGGCGGGGACCAACGAGGACGACGCGCTGCCGTTGCCGGCGACGCTGATGGAGACGGGGCTGTACAGCGACTGGGACAGCAAGACCGTGGCAGACGGCAACCTGCCGTATTCGCCGCAGTACCCGCTGTGGACGGACGGCGCCGCCAAGTCGCGGTGGCTGCACCTGCCGGCCGGCACGTACATCGACGCCCGCAATCCCGACGCGTGGGAGTTCCCGGTCGGCACGCGCGTGTGGAAGGAGTTCCGCTTCCACGGCGCGCCGGCCGAGACGCGGTACATCGAGCGCACGGCCGCCGGCTGGCGGTATGCCAGCTACGTGTGGCGTCCGGACGGCAGCACCGCGTTGGTTCCGGCGCGCGGCATCCTGAACAGCGTCGAGGTGCGCGACGGAGTACGGCACGCGATTCCATCGCGCACCGACTGCACTGCCTGCCACGAGGCGGGCCCGTCGCGACTCCTGAGCGTGAGCGCCCTGCAGTTGTCCGACGATCGCGATCCGCTCGCCCCGCATGCCGAGGCGCTGCCGGCCGGCGCAATCACGTTGCGTGCACTGGTCGAGCGCGGACTCGTTCGAAACCTGCCGCGCCGATTCGTCGACGAGGCACCACGCATCCAGGCGTCGACGCCCGTCGCGCGCGCTGCCATGGGCTATCTGCACGGCAACTGCGGGATGTGTCACACGGGCGCTGGCGAGATGGCCTCACTCGCGTTCGTGTTGCATTACGCATTGCAACGCACACCTGACGATGCCGGCGACGCCCTCAGTACCACGCTGGGGCGCCCGAGCCACTTCCTCGCCGCGTCGCATCCCGCCGTCCGCGAGCGCATCGCGGCGGGCAATCCCGACGCCAGCATGCTCGTCGCGCGCATGGCCTCACGTCATCCGGTGCTGCAGATGCCGCCACTCGGCACCCGCGTGGTCGACGAGGACGCCGTGGCCCTGCTGCGGCGATGGATTGCCGACGACACCTCACGGGGCCCACAGCGCCACGCATCGGCGCACTAGGAGTCATCATGCGAACCGTTCGTTCATCGTCCACGGCCGTCGTGGCCGCGGGCAGCCTCGCGCTCGTGGCACTCATCGGCCTCCGCACCGCCCACACCGTCGCCGCCGACGCCACCGTCACGCAGCCAGCACCGTCGACGGCAACCGCCCGCGTCAAGCACGGTGAGTACCTGGTCAAGACCAGCGGCTGTGATGACTGCCACACGCCGTTCAAGATGGGCGACAACGGCCCCGAGCCCGACATGAGCCGGCGTCTGATGGGACACCCGGCCGGCCAGGTGGTCGGGGACCTGCCGGGCCTGAAGGCGCCGTGGATCGGGTGGACGAGTTCGACGATGACGGCGTGGACGGGGCCGTGGGGCCGGAGCTTCACCGCCAACCTCACGTCGGACAAGGAGACCGGTATCGGCGCGTGGACCGAGGCGCAGTTCGTCGCCACGATCCGCAACGGTCGTCACCTCGGCGATGGCCGCCCGTTGCTCCCGCCGATGCCGTGGAGCGCCTTCCGGCACTACTCGGACGAGGACCTGGGCGCCATGTACGCGTACCTGATGACGGTGCCGGCCATCCGCAACAAGGTGCCAGATCCGGGTGTGCCGGCTGGTCCGGCGATGCCGCCGCCACCGCCCCCGAAGCCGGTCGACGTCAAGACCGCGCCTGGGCCGTCGGACATGGTGGCCCGTGGCCGGTATCTGGTCACCGCCAGGGGCTGCGGCGACTGCCACACGCCGATGAAGATGGGCGCGCAGGGGCCCGAATACGACAAGACGCGCACCCTGGCGGGCTTCGACGCACGCGGTCCTGTCCCGCCGATGCCGCCGGTCGGTGACGCCAGCCAGGTGTTCGTGCTCGAGCCGGCCTTCGCCGGCGCCTGGGGGATGAGCTTCGCGGCCAACCTCACGCCCGATCCCGAGACCGGTCTGGGCACCTGGACCGAGCAGCAGTTCCTCGACACCTTACGCAACGGCCGGCACCAGGGCCGGGGCCGCCAGCTCCTGCCGCCGATGCCGTGGCCCTCGTTCGGCCAGATGACCGACGCCGACCTCAAGGCCGTGTTCGCGTACCTGAAGACCGTCACGCCGGTGAAGAACAAGGTTCCCGAGCCCCTTCCGGCCGCGCCGAAGTAAAGTCGAAAGTCAGAAGTCCAAAGTCAGAAGAGGAGGGCGGTGGTTGGACCGTGGTGGCCGCCCGCCTCTCGCATCCTCCTTCTGACTTCGACCTTTCCTTTCGACTTCGAACTTCAGACTTCTGACTTCCCGCTTGGTACACTGAAGCCATGCTGCGCCTCTCGAAGAAGACCGACTACGCGCTGATGGCCATGAAGCATCTGGCGCTGCACGGCGATCGGGGAGCTTCGAGTGCGCGCGAGATTGCCGAGCAGTACGACATCCCGGCCGAGCTGATGGCCAAGGTGCTGCAGCGGCTGGTCCGCCGCAATCTCCTGGTGTCGCATCAGGGCACCCGCGGCGGCTACCAGCTCGCACGGCCGTCGACGCTGATTTCGGTGGCCGACGTCATCCAGGCGGTCGACGGGCCGCTCACGGTGACCGCCTGCTCGGATCACGACCACGCCTGCGACCAGTACACGAAGTGCAACGTCCGCGACCCGCTGTGGCGGATCAAGGACCGCGTCGTGACCGCTCTCGCCGGCTGCACGCTCGCCGAGATCGTCGACGAGACCGCCGTGCCGACCGTGCCGGTGACGCTGTCGCGCCGGGCGCCCGCCGCCGTCTGACGGCCGCGATTCGCCGGTCCGGTCGGGCGCCTCAGCGCGCTTCTGCCTTCTGATGTTCGCCTTCTGACTTCCCAGTCCGAGAGATGTCCCGTCTCTACTTCGACGCGCACGCCACCACGCCGTGCGATCCGCTCGTCGTCGAGGCGATGCTGCCGTATTTCTCCACGCAGTTCGGCAACGCCGCCAGCCAGCAGC
Source organism: Luteitalea sp. (assembly GCA_035503395.1). Lineage (GTDB taxonomy): Bacteria > Acidobacteriota > Vicinamibacteria > Vicinamibacterales > Vicinamibacteraceae > Luteitalea. Next base: position 2,828 of record DATJTM010000161.1, on the reverse strand, counting down.
ACGCCTTCGGCTGGGAGGCGCATCAGGCCGTCGAGACCGCCCGCCAGCACGTCGCTGATCTGGTCGGCGCACGCTTACGCGACGTCGTCTTCACCAGCGGCGCCACGGAGGCCAACAACCTCGCGCTGCGCGGCGTCGTCGAGGCGGCGCGCACGTCGGGTCACGCCGTGCCGCATGTCGTGACGGTCGTCACCGAACACCCGGCGATCCTCGACCCGTGCGACTGGCTCGAGGCGCAGGGTGCGCGCGTCACCAGGCTGTCGGTACGCCGCGATGGTCTGGTCGATCTGGACGATGTCGCGGCAGCCATCACGGCGGGCACGACGCTCGTGTCGGTGATGGCGGCCAACAACGAGATCGGCGTGCTCCAACCGCTGGCCGCGATCGCGAGGCTGGCGCATACCGCCGGCGCGCTGATGCATTCGGACGCCTCGCAGGCAGCGGCGTACGTGCCGATCGACATGGCGGCCGACGGCATCGATCTGCTGTCGTACACCGCGCACAAGCTGTATGGCCCCAAGGGCGTGGGCGCGCTGGTCGTGCGACGGGCGTCGAAGGTGCCGCTGGCCCCGCAGCACCTCGGTGGCGGGCACGAGCGCGGCTTGCGGTCGGGCACGCTGAACGTCCCGGCCATCGTCGGTTTCGGCGAGGCCGCGCGGCTGGCGCGGACGCGGCGCGACGCGGATACCGTGCGCCTCAGGAGCCTGCGGGACCGGCTGTGGGCGCGGCTCGGTGCACTGCCCGACGTGCATCTGCGGGGCGCGACAGCGCCCCGGCTGCCCCACAACCTGAACGTCGGCATCGATGGCCTGACCGGCCGGGAGCTGATGCTGGCACTGACCGACGTGGCCGTGTCGTCGGGCGCCGCCTGCGCCTCGACCTCGGCCGCCGCGTCGCACGTGCTGCTCGCGCTGGGGCTCGACGAGGCCGAGGCTCGCAGCTCCCTGCGTTTCGGCCTGCTCCGGACCGCGACCGAAGCCGACGTGGACGCCCTGGCCGATCGCCTGATCGCCCTGGTCGACGCCCTGCGCCGCCAGAAGGCCGGCGCGCGCTAGAATCGAGAGGGGGTGTGCGGGGCTGCCATCGTGCGGTCCGGCGCGGCGGTGCGAGGCGCGATGCCTTCGACATTCCGCATGTCCGCATTCCCCATCACTGGTTGCGCTATGTACATCACCCTCGACGCCGGTCGCCAGATTCACAAGTTGCTCGAGAAGCAGGGCATGCCCGGCGGTGGGCTCCGTGTGGGCGTGAAGGCAGGCGGCTGCAGCGGCCTCAGCTACGTCTTCGCGTGGGAAGCCGAACCCAAGGCCCAGGACCAGGTGTTCGACGGACCCGAAGACTCGAAGATCTACGTCGATCCCAAGAGCTTCAAGTTCCTCGAAGGCACCCAGCTGGACTACGACACGAGCCTGATCAGCAAGGGGTTCGTGATCAACAACCCGAAGGCCAAGGCCACCTGCGGCTGCGGCACGTCGTTCTCCCTCAGCTGAACGCCGCCTGCCGTTCCGGCGGCACTTCCTGGATGTCCATCCGGCCGACCTCGCCGGCCCGTGTCAGCGCGGAGCGGAAGAGGATCGGGCCGATCGCCTCGTGCAGCGTGATCATCGAGACGATCAGCGCATAGAGGCGGGCCCCCCACTCGGGAAACTCCGCGTTGATCAGGATGGCGAGGCCGAGCGTCACGCCGGCCTGTGACACCAGCCCCATCCACGCGAGCGACGGCGCCTCGCCCGCCAAGCCAGCCACGCGGGCCCCGACCCGCGCGCTGAATCGAATCAGGCCCAGACGCACGATCGCGATGATGACGGCGGGGATGCCGACCTGCGCCAGTGCACCCAGGTGAAGGTTGGCCCCGGCCGCCGCGAAGAACAGGACGAGGATCGGCAGCGCTCCACGCTCCACCGCCAGGCGCAGCGCGTCGCCCTCGGGCGGCGCGATGTTCTCGACCACGAGGCCCGCCCCGAGCGCTGCCAGCAGGGGCTCGAAGTGCAGCGCCGCGCCCATCTGGCTCAGGAGCACCGCCACTGCCAGCAACACGACGGTCACTTCGCGACCGACGTGCCGCAGGTAGAACGCAAAGCACGCCCCGACCACGCCGCCGAAGGCGAACGACCCGAAGATCTCCCACGCGAGGCCCGAGAGTATTCCGTGGCCGGCCTGCCCGCTGCCCAGCGCGAATCGCACGCTCTCCATCGACAGCGTGAACAGCAGAATCAGCATCAGGTCGGCGAGCACCACCAGCGCCAGCACCAGTTCGGCGAGCGGGCCGCGGGCGCGGCTTTCGGTGATCACCGCGATGCTGACCGTTGGCGAGAAGCTCACCGTCACCGTGGCAAGCAGTGCGGCCATCGCCACACGCGGCAGGCCGCCCGCCTCGGGAGCGATGGGCAGCCAGGGCCACACGACGACGAACAGCAACGTCAAGGTGGCCCACATGAGCACGAGCATCACGCCGCCCATCGTCAGCATCGCCCGCAGCTGCGGCCGCAGGCGAGTGAAGTTGATCTCGAGGCCGGCGATGAAGGCGATGAGTGCGATGGCGACACCGTTGACGACCTGCAGCTCGCGCGCCATCGACGGCGTGAGAATCGCACTGGCGTACGGCCCGCACGCGATGCCGAAGAACAGGTAGCCGGAGATGCGCGGCAGGCCGACGCGTTCGAACAACTCGCCGGTGAGTGACGCGGCGATCAGCGCAAGCCCGATGGCGAGCGCGGCGCCCGGCCCGCTGCCCTTCAGCGCACCGTCGGCGTGAGTGACGATGGCCGCGGTCGCCACGATGATGGTCAGCGCGAGCAGTCGCATCAGGCCACCGGCTCCGCCGCGTG
>DATJTM010000160.1:0-5521 GCA_035503395.1 Luteitalea sp. | reverse complement strand
CCAGCGAGGGGCAGTGGACGAACTACCGCGACGTCGCCGTCGTGGACGGCAGGAAGGTCGGCGACCGCTCGGCACGTGCACTCGAGCTGTTCACTGCCGGAGGCAAGACACTCGGCGCCCGGTTGCGCCAAATCACCGACGAAAGCAGCCGTCACAACCTCGGGGTCGTCAACTCGTTCAACCAGCCAATGCTGCCCCTGCAAGTGCTGCACTCGGGATTCCATCGGCGGTTCGACTTCGGGGGTGGTGAGGCCGATGTCGTCGATGGCGTGCCCACCGTGGTGATCACGTATCGGGAAGTCCGCGAACCCACCTTCATCGTGGCGCGCCCCGGCAATACCGCGTTGTTCATCGAGGGCAAACTCTGGATTGTCCCGGCCGACGGGCGTGTACTGCGTTCCGAACTCGTCGTGCGCGACCGGGTCGGCCAACTCACTGCGACGATTGTCGTCGACTACCGGCTCGTGCCAGACCTGGGGCTCGTGATGCCGGTCGAGATGTGGGAGCGGTACGTCTACGACAGCCCGAGCAGGGACTACGTGGAACGGCGCGCACGGTACTCGAACCACCGGCGCTTCACGGTGTCGACCGATGAAGCCGTTACCGATCGCTGACGGGTGTCTGGAACGAATTTGTGCAACTACCCCGCGGCGTCCCTGACGTGCGCCGCGATCGCGCGGACGCCGTCGGTGAGCGCCGCCGGGCCGGGCTGCAGGATGATGGACGACTTGATCTCGTGAATCCGGCCCTCCCGGACGGCGGTGATCGCGTCCCAGCCTGGCCGGTTGGTGATGCGCGAGGGCTGCACGCGCTTGCCGCACCACGAGGCGAGTATGACGTCCGGGTTCGCCTCGATGACGGCGTCACCGGGGACGATGCGGTCCTTTGCGAGCCCCGCTGACCGCAGGTGCGGGAACACAGGCTCGCCTCCCGCGATCTCCACCAGTTCCTCCACCCACTGAATCCCCGAGATGAGCGGCTCGTCCCACTCCTCGAAGTAGACGCGTGGACGGCGGGGCAGTGCCGCGGCGTGCGTGGCCAGTTCGTCGAGCCCGCGCTGCAGGTCGTCGGCCAATGCCTCGGCCCGCGAATGCGCGCCGACCAGCGCGCCCACCAGTCGCACCGCCTGCAGGATCTCGGCAACGCTGCGCTGGTTGAACGTCATCACCGCGTAGCCCTTGCGGATCAGGCCGGACACGATGTCGGCCTGCAGATCCGAGAACGCCAGGATCAGGTCCGGCGACAGGGCCTCGATCTTCTCGACATTGGCGTGCAGGAACGATGACACCCGCGGCTTCTGCCGCGCCTCCGGCGGGCGCACCGTGTACCCCGACACGCCGACGATGCGATCGCTCTCGCCGAGGAGGTAGAGGATCTCGGTCGTCTCTTCGGTGAGGCAGACGATGCGTGACGGGTAGCGCGGCACAGCACAATCTAAACGACGAACGACGAACGACGAACGACGAACGACGAACGACGAACGACGAACGACGAACGACGAACGACGAACGACGAACCGGGAACCGGAGAACGGAAGCCGGGCGCGCGGTACCGGGTGCGGGGTTCTCCAGACCGGGGGCGACGGAGACCATCGGAAAACGGAAACCGGCCAAACCGGCAACCGGGGAACGAGCACGATTGCGCGCCGCCGTCGCCACGCTCCACTGCGGGGCACGGCAATCCGTAGGCAGTGGGCTGGAGGCCGCAGGCGAGAGAGTCACGGGGTGCTTGACACTCCTCGCCGTCGTGTCATGCTGGCCACCTCCAATCTCTGCTGTGGGTTCGCGTCGAGGCCGATGGCCTCGCGGGAGGTGCGCCATGCTCACGTTGTCACGAACCGTATCCCGTCGTGCCTTGCTCGGGGCGTTGGCGGGTGCCGGCACGCTGCTCACCGCCCGCGGCGGCTATGCCGAGGCGCTTCGTGAGACGGCGCGCACGACCGAAGGCCCGTTCTACCCCGACGCCTTGCCGCTGGACACAGACAACGATCTGCTGATCGTCAACGACACGATCACGGCGTCGACCGGTCGGATTGCGTGGCTGTCCGGCCGCATCCTCGCGGTCAGCGGTCAGCCTGTCCGCAACGCGCTCGTCGAAGTCTGGCAATGCGACGCGAAAGGCTCCTACCTGCACTCGAAGGGCCGGACCGCCGAGCGCGACCCCAACTTCCAGGGCTACGGGCGTTTCCTTACCGGGTCGTCGGGGGAGTACAGCTTCAGGACGATCAGCCCGGTCCCGTATTCGTTCTACGGCATCAGCCGCGCGCCGCACATCCATCTCGCGGTCAGCCGCAACGGCCGTCGGGTGCTGACGACGCAGGTGCACGTCGACGGGCACGCGATGAACAGCAGTGATGGCGTCTTGCAGCGGCTCGACCCGGCCGCTCGCGCCACGGTCATCACCGCGTTCACGCCCATCGCGGGCAGTCCGCTGGGTGAGATGTCGGCGCGGTGGGACGTGGTGCTCGGCCGAACCGCCCTCGAGGGCGACGATGGCGCGATGCGCGGCGCGGTGGGCAAGCCGGAGCGCCCGCAGGACTTCTGGAATCGCGTCAAGGCGATGCAGGGTGGCGCCGCAAAACCGTAGACAGGTGTGAACGGTGTCTAGTGGATCTGTCCCGATCCCGAGAGCTTGATCAGCAGCCGTTCGAGAATCGGCAGGAGGGCGTGGCCACGCGCCTGCAGGTCGGACTTCTCGAGGAGCGCGAGCTTTTCGACCGTCGGGATGTCGAGCGCCTGACACACGGCGTTGATCAGCGCCTGGTCGGTCATGCCCTGCGGCAGTCGCACTTCACCGCGCGCCACGGCGGGCATCAGTAGTGCCTCGACCTGCTGACGGAGGCGCGTCAGCGCGGCGCGCGAACCGGACCCATCGGGTTCGGGATGCCATGCGACGCGAGCCACGCGATACGGTGTGCCCGCCTCGACCTCCTCGATCACTTCGAACCGCGACACGCCCTGCAGGATCAGATTGAACCGCCCATCGTCCAGCGCGTCGTGATGGACGATGGTGCCGGCGCAGCCGGTCGCGTAAATCGGCGGCGCGCCATCGTAGTCCTGCTGCCAGCCCTCACGCAGGACGGTCATGCCGATCAACGTGTCGCCGGCGAGCGCGTCGCGCGTCATCGCGCGGTACCGCGCCTCGAAGATGTGCAGCGGGAGGTAGACGTCCGGAAAGAGGACGACGTTGGTCAACGGGAAGAGGCGAATCCGTTCAGGCAGAGTCACGGCAGCCGCTACATCTCGGGCCATGGGCCTTGGACCTTGGGCCTTGGGTGCCCCGGTTGCCGGATCCCGGTTCCCGGTTCCCGGTTCCCGGTTCCCGGTTCCCGGTTCCCGGTTCCCGATCATGATCAGTGTACGGTCCTCGTCTTCTTGTCCAGGTAATCCATCAGCACGTACCGACCCAGTGTCATCGGCGTCGTGAAGTAGGCCTTGCCGTGGCAGATCTGCGCGACCTTGCGCACGAAGGCCATCAATTCGTAATCGCGCGCCAGCATGAACGTGTTGATCATGATGCCGGCCTTGCGGCAGGCGGCGACCTCGGCGAACGTCTCGGAGACGATGTGCGGATCGAGCCCGAAGGCGTTGCGGTAGATCTGCCCGTCCGGTCGCGTGATCGCCGACGGCTTGCCGTCGGTGATCATCACGATCTGCCGCATGTCCTTCTTCTGCCGTTCGAGGATGCGGCGGGCGAGGCGCAGGCCCTCACGTGTGTTCGTGTAGTACGGACCGACGCGCACACGCGCGAGCTGTTCGACCGGCACTTCCTCGGCTGAATCGTGGAACAGCACGGCGTTCAGGGCGTCGCCCGGGTACTGATGGCGAATCAGGTTGGCGAGCGCCAGCGCCACGCGCTTGGCCGGCGTGAAGCGATCCTCGCCGTACAGGATCATGCTGTGGCTGCAGTCGAGCATCACCACCGTCGCGCACGACGACTGATATTCGCCCTGCGTGACGTGCAGGTCCTGGTAGTCGAGGTCGAAGCCCTCGCCCGGCGCCGGCAGGCCGTTGCGGCTGACGGCGCTCAAGAGCGTCGCGGCGGGATCGAGGTTCAGCGTGTCGCCGAACTCGTACGGCTTGATCGCGCCACCGGCGTCGATGCCCGTCGACAGGTCGCGCGTGTCGTGCCGGCCGGCGCTGCTGCGGCCGATCGATCCCATCAGGTCGCGCAGGGCGCGGTAGCCGAGGAAGTCGATGCCCTTGTCGGTCACCTCGAACTTCACGGGCGGCAGGTCGCGCCCCTGCTGACCGCCACTCAACGTCCCCTGCCCGGGTTGTGGCGTCAGGTAGCCCTGCTGGTTCATCCGCTCGATGACCTTGTCGAGCAGTTGTTCGAGGCCGGACTTGGTGTCGCCATCGGCCGGTTCACCGAGCAGGCGCTCCATCTGCTCGGGCGTCAGCAGCCCGTTGGACAGCAGTGCCTCGAGAATCGCGTCCTGCAGTTCGTCGCGCGTGTGCCCGTGCGCGTCGGGATCCGGCTCGTACGGGTTCTCGAACCCGCTCGACAACAGCAGGTCGGACAGCTTCGACAGCAGCTGTTCGAGGTCGATGCCCTCGAGATCGTCGGGGATGTATTTGGTGTACTTGTATTTCACGGTCGGCCTTCGTCGTTCGGCCTTCGGCCTTCGTGGAGGTCGCGGGCCTGATCGGCCCGCGCCGTCTTCTGGTGCTTCTCGATCGTTGGGCTTCGCCCGCATGAGCGGGCGCTCAGAGAGGCGCCCCTACCGTCACGTGACCGAACCCGGTTCCCGGTGCCCGGGACCCGGTTCCCGCCGAGTGTTCGTCAGTTGTAATACCGTCCGCCGCCACCGCTGTTGCCATTGTCGTCATCGTCGTCGCGCAGCTGGCGCTCGCGGCGACGGTCGGCCTTGCTGCCGCGACGGACCGGTTCCTCGCCGGCCGTGAAGGCGCCCGACTCGCTGCGGCTGATCTTCTTCTGCGCGTGCAGCCCCTCGAGGATGAAATCGATCGCCGAGGCGAGCAATGGCGACGGCGCATCCTCGGGCAGCCCGAGTTGCTCGGTCAACGACGTCAGCCCCTGCAGCTTGCGCGTCTGGTCGAGCAAGGTGCGGGCGGAGGCGGTGTCGTCGAGCTGCAGCGAGCCACCCATGTCGAACCACTCGACCACCTGGCGCACGTTGGCGTGGCCGAGATGGGTCTCGAACACCGCGCCGACGGCGGCCCGGATGATGTCGGCGGCGACCTTGTCGGCGCCCTTCAACTCGCCCTCGTATTCGAGTTCGAGCTTGCCGGTGATGGCGGGCAGCGCCGCGAACACGTCGGACACGCGTGGCACCGCGAGCTCCTCGTCGTTGACCACGGCGCGACGCTCGGCGTTGGAGACGACGTTCTCGAGCACGCTGATCGGCAACCGCTGGCTCACGCCGGAGCGCTTGTCGACCTTCGGTTCCTTGCGGGCCTGGAAGGCGATCTCCTCGACGACGTCACGCACGTAGCGCGGCACCTCGATCGAGTGCGAGGCGCTGCCGGCACGATCGGTCCACGCTTCCTGCTCGGTG
>DATJTM010000159.1:0-8172 GCA_035503395.1 Luteitalea sp. | reverse complement strand
GAAGGCCTTGTTGGCCTCGGCCATGCGGTGCGTGTCTTCCCGCTTCTTCACCGCACCACCACGCATGTTGCTCGCGTCCAGCAGTTCGTTGGCGAGCTTCTCTTCCATCGTCTTGCCGTCGCCGCGTGAGCGCGAGTAGCTGACGAGCCAGCGAATGGCGAGCGAGAGGCGACGGTTGACGTTCACCTCGATCGGCACCTGGTAGTTCGAACCGCCAACGCGGCGCGACTTCACTTCGAGGCTCGGCTTCGTGTTGTCGATGGCCTTCTTGAAGACCTTGAGGGGCTCCTCACCGGTCTTCTCCTGGATCATCTCGAAGCTCTTGTAGAGAATCCGCTCCGCCGTGCTGCGCTTGCCGTCGCTCATCACCGAGCCAATGAACTTGGTGACCAACGTGCTGTTGTAGAGCGGGTCGGGCGTGACCTCGCGCTTGGCAATTTCTCGTCTGCGTGGCATCTGACTTCAGCTCCTGCTACGACTTGGGCCGCTTGGCGCCGTACTTGGACCGGCCCTGCCGGCGGTTCGCGACGCCCGTGGCGTCCAGCGTGCCCCGCACGACGTGGTAACGGACACCCGGGAGATCCTTCACACGGCCACCGCGGATGAGCACCAGCGAGTGCTCCTGCAGGTTATGACCGACGCCCGGGATGTAGGTCGTCACCTCGATCTTGTTCGTCAACCGGACACGAGCCACCTTGCGCAGGGCCGAGTTCGGCTTCTTGGGCGTCTGGGTGAACACCCGGACGCAAACGCCGCGCTTCTGCGGGCTCTCCTGCAACGCAGGGCTCTTGGTCTTGTCGATGACCGCCTCGCGGCCTTTGCGAACAAGCTGACTGATGGTCGGCACAGTGACTCCACCTGCACGCGCGCGCCGCTCGAGACGGACAGACACGCATCCAGGCACGCCTCGTCAGGCGTGCCCGTTCGGACTTGCCTCCGCGCCACCAGACAACGGCGACACGGCGTCCCGGGCCTGAAAGCCGACTGCACGTCGGCCTGGCACCCGAGACTGGGTACCCTACGAATTCGAAGTTGTCGCGTCGCGACCCGCCCCACAGGGTGGCCGCTCGGATGTGCCCGCCAATCCCGCTCCCCCATCGATGTCGAGGGGCAGCGCCACGGATCCGGGCCTCACTTCGCGTGGCTCGGGGTCAGATAGGGTGTCCTGACCCCGACAAAACCTTGCGAGCCTATCATGACGCCGGCGCACGGTGCAACCCCTGCGCCGAACCGGCAATGTCAGGGACGCGGTGGGCTCGAAGACCTCGACGTGTTCCCTGTGTCGCCTCGCGGGCTCGCGGCGAACGGACAGGATAGCACGGAAGAACCGGGAACCGGGAACCGGGAACCGGGAACGACGAACGTCGAACGTCGAACGTCGAACGCTGCAGGCTTCGGGCTGCAGGCGACCTGTGGGGCACGCCGACTGTTATTAGCAGAGCGAAGACTCTCCGCAGAGGTAGGGACCGTTGTCCCAACGCGGCCCACCACCGATGAATCTCAGTGGCCGACGAAGGCTGAGGCTGTTCCAAAGGCCGACGGCCAACCGACGAAGGCCGACTGATCCGTATTCGCTCGTCAGCGCTTCGTCGCGATGACCCGCATGTTCGAGGTGCGGCCGGTGACCCACCGCTGCACGGTGTCCAGCAGACCGTAGGTAACCAGCGCCGGCAGCGACCGCTCCGACAAGAGACCGCCGAGCTTCTGCCAGCCCGGCTTGTCGCGGACGACGTTCTGCAGCGTGTGCGCCCAGATGAAGGGACTCAGCAGGTACTCGGTTCGGGCCACCGACAAGCCCTGCTGCTCGAGCAGCGATGCCAGCGACTCCCGGGTGTAGAGCGACCAGTGCCGTGGGCAGTGCCAGCCGCCCCAGCGGTCCGACGGCACCCAGTCCCGGTCCCACGACCCGATCGACGGTGTCTCGATCAACAACGCGCCTCCCGGACGCAGCAACGACGCCGCCTTCTGCACGCAGGCGCGCGGGTCGGCCAGGTGCTCGATCACCTGGTTCATGATGACCAGGTCGACTGTCCCCGCCGGCCGGTCGAGGGCTTCGAACTGGGCGCAGTGCATCTCGAGGCCCGTGCGACGCAGCGCTTCACATGCCTCTTCGGAGATGTCGACGCCGACGATGCGCCACGTGGGGTCGCCGTCGGCCTTCAACGCCTGCAGCAACTGGCCCTCGCCGCATCCGACTTCCATCACGGTCGCGCCCGACGGCACCAGCCGGCGAATCATCCGCACGCGACCGCCCTGCACGATGCCGCGAATACGCGTCGTCACCGGCCCGAGAAACGCGGCATAGCGGTAATAGGAGGGCGGATAGATGATGCCGAGCGTGCCCGGCGCCGGCCGGTTGCGCAGGTAGGTCAGGCCGCAGTCACGGCACTGGACGAAACGGAAATCGTTCGTGCAGGTGGCGAACTCGTAGTCGCGGGAGCGGCCGACCTCGTCGGCCTCGCGACTGCCACACGTGCTGCACGCCACCTCGATGGTGTCGACGAGCATCAGGATCGGACCAGACGCTGGCGCGCTCTCGCCGCGGCCAGCACGCGCACGATGGTGCCCGTGATCGAGCGCGACGACATCGCCGGCTGCAGGTACCCGATCGCCTGCAGATGCGCGCGGACTTGCGGCAGGTGGCAGGCCGGGACCTGCGGAAACAGATGATGCTCGACGTGCAGGTTCATGTTGAGCGTGTAGAAGAACAGACGGTCGATCGGATTGGGCACGTGCGACCGCACCGAGCACTCGCCCTCGAACCGGCCGATGTGGACGTGCTCGCAGAAGGCCCGGATCCGGCTGAAGAACAGGCCGAACGTGGCTGCCGTCGCCGGATACGCCAGCGCCAACCACGGATGCCTGCCGCCGCCCGTCGCCAGCACGGCGATCACGAGCTGACACGCGGCGATCGCCATCAGCTGCGCCGCCGGGCTCACGATCGGACGAGGGCTGCGGTCACTGGCGGCATCTGCCGGCGTCGCGTCACTTTTCGCTGACGCGAGAGCCCCGCGACCGGTGGCGGTCCGCACCACCGTCGACAGGGCGGCGGTTGCCAGCCGGAAGGCCTGCGCGCCGAGCAGTGGCTTGCACAGGTGCAGGACGAGCCGCGACGGCGGCGCCTCCTGCAGCGTCAGGTAATCCGACTCTTCCCCATCTTCATCCGTGCCGCAATGGCGGTGGTGCTGCCAGTGGGCGCGGCAGAAGGCGTCGTAGCTCGTCACCAGGAACCCACCGGCGACGAGACCGACGCGATCGTTCGTGCGGCGGTCGCGGAACAGCGTGCGGTGACAGCACTCGTGCATCAGGATGGTCAGCTTGTAGACGTAGGCGCCGATCAGCGGCACCACCGGAATCAACCCGACGACGCCGAACCGGTCGAAAAGCCACGGCAACGAGGCGACACAGGCGAGCAGCACGCCGAACAGCACCGCCACGGCGCGCCAGCCGAACGCGTCGGCCGGCACGTACCAGTCCTTCGGCACGCGCACGCCACGCGGCCGCACGAGGCCGTGGACGAGCGTCACGCCGGCTGGAAGCGGTTCGGCCATCGGGCTACTTGGCCGCCGGCACGGCAAAGGCGTCGGCGGCGACCGTCGGGTTCACCTCGACCTTCTTGACCGTGACCTTCTGCGCCGCCGTCCCGCCAATCGAGGCGGTGCGTGAATGCGCCACCAGCAGGCCCGATTCCGGCTTGAAGTCGGCGAACTCGCTGAGCACGTCAGCCGGGGCGCCGGAGGGTCCGGTGCCGCGAGCCAGCATGCTGCGAATCTGTCCCGTGGCCGGGTCGATACCGAGCGTCACCGCGTCGCCCTCGATCTCGATGCGCACGAGGGTCACTGCCGTGTCGCCGACCTTGCCATCGCCCGCCGGCGTCACCTTGAAGCCGGGCTGCGAGCGGCGCTGCAACAGGAACACCGGCGACCGCTGCACCTGCTTCAACAGCTGTGTGCGCTGCGTCTCCGGCAGTGGCATGCTGCCCTGCGCCGACTGCATCGCGCCCGTCGTCGCCGCGATCGTGATGGTCATCGGACCGCCCGGCGTGACCATCTCCTGCCGCAGCTTGTCCGGTGGCGCCACCAGCATCGTCGACTGCAGTTCGATCTCGCCCTGCGGCGCGACGAGCACCACGCTGCTCTCCTCGCGGTACGCCTTGACGCCATCGACGATGGCGGCGCCGCCCAATGTCGCGACCGCCTTGTCGATGAGCGCCCGAGCCGCATCACTGGCCGCCGCGTCGACCTTTGCCGCGCCTGCCGCCGGCGGTGCGGCACCAGGACCAGGGGTCGCGGCCGGGGCGCCGGCCGACGCCGGTTCGGGGATGGCGATATCGAGCGTCTTCACGGTGCCGAAGGTCGAGAGTGGCTTGTCGCGGCCTTCGGTCGGCCCGACGACCAGGATGGTGAACTGATCAGGCCTGATGTACTGCTTCGCCACGCGCGCCGTGTCGGCGACGGTGACCTTCTCGATGCCGGCCCGGTACCGCTCGAGCCAGTCGGTCGGCAGGCCGTAGTACTCGTAGGTCACCTGCTGGCCGAGCACCTGCTCGGTCGTCGCCGAGTTGAAGACGAACGAGTTGAGGATCGACTGCTTGGCGCGCGTGATCTCTTCCTCGGTTGGCGGCTCGCTGATGATCCGCTTCGCTTCCGCGATCAACGTCTCCACCGTTTCGGCCGTCGTCGACGTCTTGGTGCTGGTGCTCATCGAGAACGGGGCGATGCGGGTGTAGCCGCTGCCGACGGCACCACCGACCGAATACGCCAGGCCCTTCTTCGTCCTGACCGTCCCGAACAGGCGCGACGTGAAGCCGCCGCTCAACACCTCGTTGAGCACGGCCACCGGGTAGTAGTCGGGATGCGTGCTCTTCAGGCTGCCCATGTGGCCGACCCGAATCGACGACTGCGCCACGTCGCTCTTGACGACCTCGAAGACGCCGGGCATCGACGCCGTCCGCGGTTCAGGGAACGTGATGGCCAGCTTCGGCCCGCGCGGCCAGGCACCGAAGACCTTCGTGACCGCGGCCAGCGCATCGGCCTTCGTGATGTCGCCGTGCACCGCGATGATCGTGCGATCCGGATGGATGTACTTCGCATGCCAGGCCACGAGGTCGTCGCGCGTGATGCCCTGCACGTCGGCGTAGGTCAGCGGACGCGCAAACGGCGAGTCGTCGCCGTACATCAATTCGCGGAACTCGCGGCTGGCAATGCCGCCGGCGTCGTCGTTCTGCCGCGAGATGCTGGCTTCGATGCCGCGCCGCGCAACTTCCAGGCGTCCGGCGTCGAACCGCGGCTGGCGGATCACGTCGGAGAACACCTGCAGCACCTCGGCGAAGTCCTGCTTCAGCACGCTCATCCCCGCCGATCCCACATCGTCACCGATGCTGGTCTCGATTGAGGCGGCGCGTCCTTCCAGGTAGCGGTCGAGCGCGTCAGGCGCCAATGCCGTGGTGCCACCGGCCCGCATCTGCGAGCCGGTGAGGCCGGCGACGCCGTGCTTGTCGGCGGCCTCGAGCAGCGACCCGGTGCGGAATCGCGCCGACACGCTCACGAGCGGCAGTTCGTGGTCTTCCATCACCAGCACCACGAGACCGTTGGGCAGTACGGTCCGGGTCGGCTTGGGCAGCGAGAACGCCGGCAACGCCGGATACTTCAACTGGTCGACGGTCTCCACCTGGGCGCCGGCCGGCGTTGCCGGCAGCACCAGTCCGAGGGCCAGCAGGCCCCACACCCCGCGACGAATCATCGGGTGCCTCCCGTTGGCTGGGCCGGCGCCGTCTCGTTCTCGAGTCGCGCCACGGTGCGATTGCTCGCCTTGAACATTTCCGTCGCCACGCGGCGGATGTCGGCCTTGGTCACCGCTTCCATCTTGTCCACATACGTGAAGAGCGCGCGCCAGTCGCCGAGCAAGGTCTGATAGGTCACCAACTGCGAGGCCAGCCCGGAGTCACTGTCCAGGGAGCGGATCAGGTCGGCCTTCGCGCGCGTCTTGAAGCGCGTGAGTTCCTCGTCGGTGACGTCCTCGGTGGTCATCCGCGCGAGTTCTGCCCTGAGCGCTTCAGCGACCTTGTCGTTGCTCACGCCGCGGGCCGGCACGCCGATCGCGATGAACAGGTGCGGATACTTCACGCCGGGTAAGCCGCCGCCGACCTGCGCCGCGACGGCAATCTTCTGCTTCTCGACGAGCGACGTGTAGAGCCGCGACGTCCGGCCGCGGCCGAGGATTTCGGCAATCGCGTCGTACACCGGTTCGTCCGGATGGGTGGCCGCCGGCTTGTGATACGCCTCGAAGTAGTACGGTTGTGCCCGCTCACGCAGCGTGATCGCCAGTTCCGCCGTCTGCGGCGGCTCCGTCGTCCGCAGTGGCGTCGGCTTCTCGCCCTTCGGCAGGCGGCCGAAATACTTCTCGAGCACCGGGATGATCTCGGCGGCCTTCACGTTGCCGACGATCGCGGTGACCATGTTGGCCGGCACGTAGTATTCGCGGAAGAAGCGCTCGGCGTCGGTCAGCGTGAACCGCTGCAGGTCGCTCATGTAGCCGACGGTCGGCTGCTTGTAGGGATGCGCCAGAAACGCCGTCGCCAGCAGCCGCTCGATCAACCGGCCGACCGGCTGGCTGTCGGTGCGCATGCGGCGCTCCTCCATCACCACGTCGCGTTCCTTGTAGAACTCGCGGTAGACGGGGTGGATGAAGCGCTCCGACTCGAGATAGGCGAACAACTCGAACTTGTTGGTCGGCAGCGAGTAGTAGTAGGTCGTCGCCTCGGCGTTGGTGCTGGCGTTGAGGCCGACGCCACCCTCTCGCGACAGGACCTCGTCGAACGCGTTCGGGATGACGAACGCATCCGCGGCGGCTTCCTTCTCCTTGAAGGCCTTGTGCAGCCGGTCCACTTCCGCCTGATCGGGCGTGACCGCGGCCCGCGCCGCCTCGTAGGCCTGATAGGCCGCCTCGAGTTCCTCGATTGCGACCTTCTCCTTCGTGTAGTCCTTGGTCCCGAGCCGCGGCGTGCCCTTGAACGCCATGTGCTCGAACATGTGCGCCAGGCCGGTGATGCCGGGCACTTCCTGCGCCGATCCCACGTCGACGCGGGTGGCGAACGAGAAGACCGGCGCCCCTTCCCGCTCCAGGATCAGGAAGGTGTAGCCGTTGGCGAGCCGATGGACCGTGAGGCGCTTCTCGAAGGACGCCAGGTCCTGCGCGGACGCCGGCCGCGCGCTCGCGAGCACCAGCGCGGCCACGGCGGCACAGGCCGCCTGCCGGAAAGGCTGACTGAACAGCATCTCGGACTCTCCCGTGTCGGAGCCGCCACGGCCCCGGCCACATTATGACTTCTGACCGGCTGCCTCAGGCGTGTCGGTCACGGGGCATGCGCTTGCGCGGCGATCGGCGTTACCGAACAATGGACGGACCGCCGCCCTCCATGGACGTACTGCCCACGCACATCAGCCACTACGAGATCCGACGTGTGCTCGGACAGGGCGGCATGGGCGTCGTCTACCTCGCGTTCGACCCCGGCCTCCAGCGGCAGGCCGCGGTCAAGGTGCTGCGGACCAACAACGAAGACCAGCGTGAGCGCTTCCGGCGCGAAGCCCGCATCGTCGCCCGCCTGCAGCATCCGAACATCGTCCAGATCTACGGCGTCGGCGAGCACGAATCCCAGCCGTACATCGCGATGGAGTACATCCCGGGCGAGCCGCTGTCGGAAGCGATCCGTCGGCGCGCGCCCTGGGGACTGCAACGCAAGCTGCTCATGGGCGTCGACCTGTGCGCCGGCCTCGCGTTCGCGCATCGGGCCGGCGTCATCCACCGCGACGTCAAGCCGTCGAATCTGATCGTCAGCAACGGTCCTGGCACGATCCGCCTGCTCGACTTCGGCATTGCGCGCGGCATCGACGCCGGCGCGACGATGGGCCTGACGATGCAGGGGAACATCGTCGGGACGCTGAATTACATGTCGCCCGAGCAGATCACGGGCAAGGCGATCGACCACCGTAGCGACATCTTCGCGGTGGGGCTGGTGCTGTACGAGTTGATCACGTACCGCAAGGCCTTCCCCGGCGACAACCTGGCGACACTCACGTACCGGATCGTGCACGGCACGCCGGAGCCGATCCGCTCCCTGCAGCCCGATGCCGACGAGGAACTCTGCACCGTCGTCGAACGGGCGATGGCGCG